>CBILQL010000464.1:0-4742 GCA_966238865.1 uncultured bacterium | reverse complement strand
CGTGCGGCCCCTGCGCAGCTTCGGGCTGGACAACTGGACGCGGGTGACAATCGGGACGCCGGAGCAGAACGAACGGTTCCTCGCCGCGCTCGAGGCGATCCCGCGCTGAAGCGCACTGCGCCGCGGCCGACTTCTCCGCCGTATTCCGCGCGTTTATCTTAAAAGTAAGGGCCATCTTTGCGGCAAGAGCCGACTCCGCGACGGCTCCGGTCCGCCGCGGATCCCGCCTTTGCCGCCAAGGAGGACGCCATGAAGGTCCCGTTCAAGAATCCCCGCACGGGCGAGCTCAGGCAGATCAAGCTGGGATTCAGCTGGACGCTGTTTTTCTTCTCCGATTTCTTCGGGCTGCCGCTGTTCCTGCGCGGGCTGGCCGGATGGGGCTGGCTCATGCTGGCCCTGTCGCTCGCCCATCCCCTGGTCGTGGCGCTGCATCCCGCCTTCGGCATCTCCTGGGCCGACCTGGGAGCCCTGCATGCGCTGCTCGGGACGATCCAGCTGGGCTGCAAGCTCTACCTGGGCTTCGACGGCAACCGGCTGACGGGCCGGCATTGGCTGCGGGAAGGCTGGACGCCGATGGATCCGGAGAGCCCGGTGGCAAAGGAAGCGGCGGCGCGCTGGCGGCTGGCGATTTGAGCTGGCGGCTGGCGATGCGAGGAGGGGCGGCCCCTACCCCGTCACTTCCATCGCCAGCATGGTCAGGTCGTCGTGGTACGGCTCGCTGCGGATGAAGCCGCGGACGTCGTCGAGGATGCGCTTCAGGACCTTGTCCGGCTCGCGGGCCTTGCCGGCGGCCAGGAGCTTGAGCAGCCGCTGGATGCCGTAGAACTTGCGGTCCGCGTCCATGGCCTCCAGCAGGCCGTCGGTGAAGATGAGGAAGCGATCGCCCGCGGACAGGGGCAGGGTCATCTCCTCCATGCGATCCGCGAAGTCGTTGCCGCCCACCATGCCTAGCGCCAGGCCCTTGGGATTCAAGGGGGTCGGCGCGGTCCCGTCGTCGCCGCGCTGCACGAGCAGCGGCGGATGCCCGGCGCGGGCGTAGGTCATGGAGCCCCCGTCCTTGTCGATGATGAGGCACAGGGCGGTGACGAAGCTCTTGTCGTCGAGGTCGGCGAGCATGAGCTCGTTCACGGCGCAGAGCAGCTTCTTCGCCGACGCCTCGTAGCGCGCCTCGGCGCGGAAGGTGGACCGCAGCATGGTCATCACCAGCGCGGCCGGGATGCCCTTGCCGCTCACGTCCGCGATCACGACGACCCAGTCGCCCGAATCGGTCCGGAAGTAATCCAGGTAGTCGCCGCCCACCTCGTAGGCGGGATAGTAGACGCCCTTCAGGTTCACCCGCGGGATGGGCGGCTTGCCCTGGGGCGTGAAGCGGCGCTGGATGGTCTGGGCCACCTCGAGCTCGCCTTCGAGGCGGGCCTTCTTGCCCAGCTCCTCGAAGTTGTTGGCGTTGGAGAGGCTGACGGCCACCTGGGCCGCCAGGGTGGAGACCAGGGCGTTCTCCCAGTCGTACCAGGCCAGGAAGGCGGGCGGGGCGAAGAGCTGCACCACGGCCAGGGGCTTGTCTTCGACCAGCAGGGGCAGGGCCAGGTACACGGGCAGGGAGGCTAGGCCGGGCCAGGCCATCTCTGCCAGGGCGGGGTCGCGTTCGCGGTCGGGGACCAGCAGCGGCGTCTTGAGATGGTCCTGCCCCAGGGAGGACAGGGCCTTCTCGCAGGACTTGCGCAGATCCCCGTCCTGGAGCCGACGGGAGGCGGCGACGCAGCGGTAGCCCCCCTGGCCCATCTCGCACAGGGCGGCTTCCACCCCCGCGAAGCATTGGGTGAAGGTCTCGACGATGGACGGCAGCAGCTCGCGGCGATGGGTGTATTGGGTGAGGCGGCGGGCGGCGGCGTTCAGGAAGTTCAGCTGGCTGATGCGCGACTCGAGGCGGAGGTTCGCCTCCTGCAGCTTGCCCTCGCCGTCGCGGAGCGCCTTCTCGGTCTTGAGGTGCTCCTTGATCTCCTGGACCAGGGCGGCGGTGCGCTCCTGCACCCGCACCTCCAGGTCCTCCTTGGCCTTGCGCACGGCCTCCTCGGCCAGGACGCGCTCGGTGATGTCGCGGCTGATGCCGACCAGGCCCGAAATCCTGCCGTCCGCGTCGTGGATGGGCACCTTGGTGGTGGAGACCCAGGTGACCGGCCGCCCCGAGGCGAAGATCTCCTTCTCCACCTTGCCGATGACGGGCACCCCGGTGCGCAGGATCTCCTGCTCGTCCTTGAAGCTCTCCTGGGCGTGCTCGCGGGCGAAGAAGTCGAAGTCGGTCTTGCCGATGGCGTCCTCGGGCCGGGTCATCCCCTCCAGGTGGCAGTTGCGGCTCACGCGCACGAAGCGGCTGGCCGCGTCCTTGAAGTAGATGGCGTCCGGGATGTTCTCCATGAGGGCGCGCAGGAGGTTGCTCTCCAGCGCCAGCGCGTCCTCGGCCAGCTTGAGGGCGGTGATGTCCCGGGTGATTCCGCAGGTGCCGATGATGTTCCCCTTGGTGTCGTGCAGGGGCATCTTGATGGTGTAGGCCCAGCGGGGCTTGCCGTCGGCGTAATTGTCCTGCTCCAGCTTGTTGACCAGCGGCTCGCCGGTCATCATCACCCGCAGTTCGTCCTCGCGGGCCTCCCGGGAATGCGAGGCGCTGAAGTAGTCGGCGTCCGTGCGGCCCACGACGCTCGCCTTGGTGGCCGCCCCCAGGAAGTCCACCATGGCGCGGTTGACCCAGGTGAAGCGGCTGTCCTTGTCCTTGAAATAGACGATGTCCGGGACGTTGTCCATCAGGTCGTTCATCAGCGCGCTCTCGCGCGCCAGGGCCTCCTCGGCCAGCTTGAGCGCCGTGATGTCCTTGGTCACCCCGCAGACGCCCACCACCTTGCCCTGGCCGTCGTGGAGGGCGATCTTGGTGGTGATCACCCAGCGCGGCCTTCCGTCCGGGTAGTTGTCGGTCTCCAGCTTGTTGACCATGGGGAGGCCGGTCTCCATGATCCGCAGCTCGTCCTCGCGGGCGTCCAGGGCGTGGTCGATGGAGAAGAAGTCCGCGTCGGTTTTACCGATCACGTCCTCCTTGCCGCGCACGCCCAGGGCGTCGAGGACGGCCTTGTTGGCCCACGTGAAACGGCTCTTGTCGTCCTTGAAGTAGACCGCGTCCGGGAGGTTCTCGAGCAGGTCGTTGCGGAAGGCGCTCTCCCGCGCCAGCACCTGCTCGGCGTTGATCTGGGCGGTGACGTCCTTGGAGATGCCGCAGATGCCGACGATGGCTCCGGCGGCGTCCCGCAGGGGGATCTTGTTGGTGAGCACCCAGGTGGGCCGACCGGCGCTGTCGTGGTCGGTCTCCAGCTTGTTGAGCATGTACTCGCCGGTCTCCACGACCCGGCGGTCGTCCTCCATCGCCTGCCGCGCCCGCTCCGGGGCGTGGATGTCGAGGCTGGTCTTCCCCAGGAGCCCCTCGCGGGACTCGTGCCCGCGGCTCTGGTACATGTTGCGGTTGACCCACAGGAAGCGGCCTTCCCGGTCCTTGAAGTAGACGTTGTCCGGGATGTTGTCCGCCAGGACGATGAAGGGCCGCAGCTCCTGCTCCAGCGCCCGGTTCGCCGCCTCCAGCTCGGCGACGCGCCGCCGCAGCGCCTCGGCGTCCCCGCCTCCCCCGCCCTCCCGGGCCCCGTTCCGTTCCGTCGCGTCCATGATCGCGCCTCAGGCCCTGGGATGGGCCTTGGCGTAGGTCTCCTTGAGCTTGCGCACCGAGACGTGCGTGTATTTCTGGGTGGTGGAGAGGGAGGAATGCCCCAGCATCTCCTTGACGGCCATGAGATCGGCCCCGTTGTCCAGGAGGTGGGTGGCGAAGGAGTGCCGCAGCACGTGCGGAGAGGACTTGCCCCGGCGGCCCGCGCCCTGTAGCTTGCCGGTCACGGTTTTCTGGATGATTCGGTTCCCGACGGGTTTTCCGCGGGACGAGACCAGCAGGGGCCCCTGCCCCGCCGGGATGCCCCGGCCGCGGCACAGTTCGCGCCATTCGGCGAGCAGCGCGCGCGCGGAGTCGGTGAGGGGCACGGTGCGGTAGCGGTTGCCCTTGCCGAGCACCCGCGCCGAGGACCCGTCCCGGGCGATCTGCGGCCACCGGAGTCCCGTCAGCTCGGAAAGCCGCAGCCCGGATCCGTAGAACATCTCCAGGCACAGGCGGGTGCGCGTCGCCACGAACCCGGCATCGGCATCCTCCCGGCCCGCCGCCGTCGCCGCCCCGTCCGCCGCCGTGGATTCCTCCCGTCCGCCGTCGAGCACCTTCTCCAGGAAGTCCTCGCCGGCCACGGTGAGGAGCTTGCTCTCGCGCCTGGGGAAGGCGATGCCCTGGGCGGGATTGCGCGGCAGGCGGTACTCGCCGACCAGGAAACGGCCGAAGCCCTTGAGGCAGGCGAGCAGCCGGCCCTGGCTGGCGGGCGAGAGGCGGCGCGCCTCGCCGGAGAGGAAGAGCTGGAGGACGCGCTTGTCCAAGTCGGCAACGGTACGTCGCCGACCGTCGGCCACGGAAACCGGCCGTACGGCGCCGGGGCCCGAAGCGTCGCCGGATCCGGCCCCGCCTGCGGCGGCGGCGTCCGGGCCCGGCGCTCCGGCTGGACCGGGAGCGGCGTCCGGACCTTTCCCGGCGCCGGCGCGTCCCGGAGCGCCGCGGGGAGCGGACCTCGGCCGGCCCGGCCGGGCGGGCCGCCCGCACCAGGCGATCAGCTTGG
>CBILQL010000463.1:0-4743 GCA_966238865.1 uncultured bacterium | reverse complement strand
CGCTTTGGGGTTTGAGAACCAGAGTCGCGATGGCGGACTCAATGTCTGAATATGGAAGCATGCCTTGCGTTAAAAGCCTAAGTCCTGCCATTGTGAACACATAACCATCGGAAACAAGATAATAGGCTCGAAACTTACCGTTTTTAAGGTTAGGACGAACTCCCATTCGTTCTTCGACCATATCGGCTAATACTGGCAGGCTGTCATATTTAAAATCCTGCCATTTGACAGAATATTTCCCAAGAACCATACTACCCGCAGAATCCGTAGTAATCCCCCCACCTAATAATTCTGAAAAGCTAGCGGCCAGCGCATCTAGATTAGGTTCAATGGTACTTGGTTCGCATGTCACGTAGGCGATTCCCCCAATTCCACCGAGCTTGGACAAGATTGCAAGATTTGAATCTGCATTTTGCCCTTCAGGTACAGCAACAGCTTCCCATTGCGAACTCAGTGTGAGGGTATACCGAGGCTTGTCGATGCGAAGGTTTTGGGCCTCCGCCCGATCCGCGAGCGCCAGAGAAACGAACAGGGCCGCAATCCATCCCGCGACGCGCCGATATTCCTTGGTCCGCATATCCCCACCTTTGCCGGGCTTCCTGCCCGGAAGCCTCGCGATCTCTCAATTATAAATCCAGAACCCTCCGGAGGCATGGGAAACGCGGCCGGAATTCAGTTGTTTGAGGGAATTTCCGGCCCGGAACCGGGGCGGGCTACTGTAAACGGAGCGATTCGGAGCCTGGCGTACCGGGCCGTACGCTCTGGACCGCGGACGCGGAAGGCCCCCGCCCGGCGGACGCCGAATGCGGGGACCCCGGGGATCCTTCTCGATTCTTCGGCTGCACGCCCGGGTCGTGGATGCGCAGCACGGTGCTGTATACGCTGCTGGAATTCGCGGCAGGGAAGAAGGGTCAGCAGTAGATTCCAGGTCGGCGGGCGGACCCCGGTAACGTGGTCCAGCGCCGGAGGAAGGGGGATCGAGGATGATCGGAGAGCTCCAGGGCCAACGCCCGGAAAGGAGCGCACTGAAAACCAGCGTCCTGAAAACCGGGCTGGCCGGATTGGCCGCCGCCGGAGCCGTCTTCGGCCAGGCGCTGAACCTGACCGGCAACCTGGGCGCGCATGATCCGGTGATGATCAAGGAGGGGAGCCGATACTATATCTTCCATACCGCCAACGGCATCGGCGTCAAGACTTCCCCCGATATGCTCGCCTGGACCGCCGCCGGTTCCGTCTTCCCCTCGACCTTCCCGTCCTGGTTTACCCAGTACGTTCCCGCCAAGACCGACCGGAACCTATGGGCCCCCGACATCAGCTTCCGCGACGGCCGGTACTGGCTGTACTATTCCGTGTCCACCGACGGCCAGAGGACTTCGGCCATCGGCCTGGCCACCCGCGCCTCCCTGGCCTCCGGATCCTGGGAGGACAAGGGCCTGGTGCTGGCCTCCCCTTCGGCGGCCGGCACCTTCAACGCCATCGATCCCAATCTCGTCACGGACGCCCAGGGTAACGTGTGGATGAACTGGGGGTCCTGGTGGGACGGCATCTTCATCTCCCGCATCGACCCCGAAACCGGAAAACTGCTCAACGACCCCCTCGGCGCCTCCCACGTCACCAATCTCGCGAAGCGGGGGGGCGGAATCGAAGGCTCCTTCATCATCCATGCGCGCGGCTATTACCATCTGTTCGTGTCCTTCGGGACATGCTGCCAGGGGGCCGGCAGCACCTACAACATGCGCTTCGGCCGCTCCGCGAGCATCACCGGCCCCTATGCGGACAAGGCGGGAACGGCGATGCTTTCGGGAGGCGGGACGCTCCTGTCGGACGGCTCCGGCCAGCCCGGAGGGCATAACGGCATCTTCGAGGAGAACGGGAACTATTATCTCGTGTACCACGCCTACACGCCCGGCAACACGCTCCGCCTGCGCCGCCTGTTCTTCGACGCCCAGGGCTGGCCCACCCTCGATCCCAATCAGGCGACGACCGGGATCCGGCAGGAGGATGCGCACCGTCCCGCGCGGGGAAGCGTGCGGCTGGACCCGCTCCGTCCGTACGAAATCCGTTTCTTCCGGTCCGGGCGCGATATCCCCTACGATCCGGCGGGGCGGCGGACGCCTGCCGGAAGCGGAGCGGGACGGTAGTTTCCGCCCGCGCGCCCGATCCTATCGGGGCCGCTCAGAGCTCGTGGTACACCGCGTCCTCGACGTCGCTGTCCCCGCCCGAAACGTCCTCGGCGGTAGGCCGGCGCGCGCCCCGCGCCCCCGATGAGCCCGGCGGCTCCGAGGTGGCGAAGACGAAATCGCCGTTCCGATAGCCGACCTCGAGGCGCATGCCCGAAGCCAGTTCGCCGGAGATGATCATCCGGCTCAGGGGGTTCTCCAGGCGGGCCTGGATGAACCGGTTGATGGGCCGGGCCCCGTATTGCGGGTCGTAGCTCAGATCGGCGACGGCGCGGGCCGCCTCCGGGGTGATCTCCGCCTCGATGCCGCGCTCCTTGAGGCGCTTGGCGAGGTCCCCGAACCGCAGGAGCGCGATTCTGGCCAACTGCTCCTTGCGCAGGGGCTGGAAGCTGATGATCTCGTCGATGCGGTTCACGAACTCGATGCGGAAGAACTTGCGGATCTCGGGCATCAGGTCGTCGACGGTGATGGGCTCGTCCTCCTTCTCGGGATCCTGGAGCAGCTTCGCGTACAGGTGGCTGCCGATGTTCGAGGTCATCACGATGATGGTGTTGCGGAAGCTGACCGTGCGGCCCTGGGAATCCGAGAGCCGGCCCTCGTCCAGCACCTGCAGGAGCACGTTGAACACGTCGGGATGGGCCTTTTCCACCTCGTCCAGGAGGATCACGGAGTAGGGCTGGCGGCGCACGGCCTCGGTGAGGTGCCCGCCCTCCTCGTAGCCGACGTACCCGGGAGGCGCGCCGATGAGCTTGGACACCGAGTGCTTCTCCATGTACTCGCTCATGTCGAGGCGCACCACGTACTTCTCGCTGTCGAAGAGGAACTCGGCGATGGCCTTGGTGAGCTCGGTCTTGCCCACCCCGGTGGGGCCCAGGAACAGGAAGCTGCCGATGGGCCGGTTCTCGCGGCCGAGACCGGCGCGGTTTCGCAGGATTGCGTGCGACAGGGCCTGGATGGCCAGCTCCTGGCCCACCACCCTCTGCTTCAGGTGGTCGGGCAGGTGCAGCAGCTTGTCCTTCTCCGCCTCCTTGAGGCGGCTCACGGGGATGCCGGTCCAGCGGGAGACGACCTCGGCCACCTCCTCCTCCGTCACCTCCTCGTGGAACTCGGTGGCGCCGACGCGCGCCTGGGCGGCCCCGGCGTCGGCCTCGGCCAGGCGCTTCTCGGCCTCGCGCAGCGACTTGTACTTGAGCTCGGCGGCGCGGTTGAGGTCGTACTCGGCCTCGGCCTTCTCGATCTGCTGCTTGATGCGGTCCACCTCGGCCCGGGCGTCGCGGGCCTTCTGGATGCGCTTGGCGCGCGCCTCCCACTGCTTCTGCATGGACTCGACCTGCGCCTTGAGGGCGGCGATCTCGGCGGTCAGGGCCTCCAGGCGCTCCCGGCTCTTCTCGTCCTTCTCCTGCTTGAGCGCCCGCTCCTCGATCTGCAGCTGGAACAGCCGGCGCGACAGGGTGTCGAGCTCCTCGGGCATGGTGTCGAGCTGGGTCTTGACCATGGCGGCGGCCTCGTCCATGAGGTCGATGGCCTTGTCCGGCAGGAAGCGGTCGGCGATGTAGCGGGCCGAGAGCTTCACCGCGGCCACGATGGCGTTGTCCTGGATGCGCACGCCGTGGTGGCGGTCGAAGCGCTCCTTGACGCCGCGCAGGATGGAGACGGCCTCGTCCACGGAGGGTTCGGTCACCATCACGGGCTGGAAGCGGCGCTCCAGGGCGGCGTCCTTCTCGATGTTCTGCTTGTATTCCTTGAGGGTGGTGGCGCCGATGCAGTGCAGCTCGCCGCGGGCCAGCTTGGGCTTGAGCATGTTGCCCACGTCCATGCTGCCCTCGGCCTTGCCCGCGCCCACGATGGTGTGGATCTCGTCGATGAAGAGGAGCGTCTCCTTGTCCTTCTCCAGCTCCTTGAGCACGGCCTTGAGGCGCTCCTCGAACTCGCCGCGGTACTTGGCCCCGGCGATGAGGCTGCCCAGTTCGAGGCTGTAGATCTTCTTGCCCTTCAGCGACTCGGGCACGTCGCCCTTCACGATGCGCTGGGCCAGGCCCTCCACGATGGCGGTCTTGCCCGTGCCGGGCTCGCCGACGAGCACGGGGTTGTTCTTGGTCTTGCGCGAGAGGATGCGGACCACCCGGCGCATCTCCTCCTCGCGGCCGATCACGGGGTCGAGCTTGCCCTCGCGCGCCAGGGAGACCAGTTCCTGCCCGTACTTCTCCAGCACCTTGTACTCGTTCTCGGCGTTCTCGCTGTGGGCTCCGGGGGCTTCCCCTTCGCCGTTCTTCCGGTTCTTCATGATGGCGTCCTTGAGGCGGTCGAAGGCGACCTGGTGCTTCTGGAATACGGATTTGAGATCGAACATCTCGCTCTTGGAGGCGAGCGAGAGCAGGAGGTGCTCGGCGGTGACCACGGTATCGCCCATGTCCAGGGCGATCTGCTTGGCGCTGCGGAGCACCCGGTGTAGGTCCGGGGCCACGTGATCCTCGGTCCCGCCCTGGGCCTTGGGAAGCCGGGCCGCGGCCGCCTCCAGGTCCTCGGCGAAGGCGATGGGGTTGACCCCGGCGTCGGCCAGGGA
>CBILQL010000462.1:0-4752 GCA_966238865.1 uncultured bacterium | reverse complement strand
AAGGGCAGGGTCATGCGGTTGCCGAAGCCGATCACGCCGCCCACGTTGGGGACTCCGCCCTGGTAGACGGCGGTGATGCCGCCCACGAAATAGGGGAACAGCCCCGCCCCCCGGCCCATCCCGCGGAGCAGGCCCGAGTACGAGTATCCCATGAGGGCCTCCAAGGCCACGAGCCAGTTGTGCTCGAACTCGTCCGCCCCCACCACGCTGCGGGAGAAGTCGGACTGCACGGTGCCGCCGCCGGCGGTGAACTCGAAGAAATAGGCCTCCCCCCGGGGGTACAGGTCCCAGTACAGGGTGGCGAAGGGGTTGCTGCCCAGCACCTCGGCGTTGTAGACGCCGAGGTACATGCCGTAGGCCTGGCCGAAGTCTCGGGCCGGGCCCGAGAAGGAGCGCTCCTGGGTCCGCGGGGCGGCCGCCTGCGCCGGCGGCGGGGCCGCGGGATCGGGCCGTTCCCGGGGCGGGGTAACCTGCACGTACACGGTCTCGGCCGCCGGGCGCGGGGCCTTGGCCGCCTTGGACGTCGCCGCCTTGCGGGGGGCGGCCCCCCAGGCGGACGCCGCGAGGGCGGCCAGCAGGGCGGGAAGGGCGTACCGGCTAATCGAACGCAAAGATGACCCCCAGGCTCGAGGATTGGAAGATGAGCAGCTCCTCGCGCTTCTCCGACTCCAGGCTGTTCTGCACCCGGGTGAAGAGCTGCTTGGTCTCGAAGCGGAATCCCAGCTTGCGGTTGAGGTAGAAGCGCAGGCCGCCGCCGAAGTTGAGCCCCATGGTGGAGATGGACTCGTTGCCGACGGAGTTGGTCGGCACGGTGAGGAAGAGCCCTCCGCCCACGATGGCGAAGGGCACCACGCGCGCCGGCGCCGACATGTCCAGGACGGCGTTGACGGTGAAGGGGTAGAGCGTGGCGGTGCGGCCCATCACCTGGTCGGCGGCGGCCTCCAGGGTCACGGGGCGGTAGGCCATGGAGGCCTTGAGGCCGAGCACGGCGCTTCCGCCCATCAGGCCGAGGGTGGGGGAGATTTCCCACCCGGCTCCGCCTCCGGGCGCGTCGTCCTCATCCCCGGCGCCGGCATTGGCGCCCTCCACAGGCGCGTTGCCGGGGCCGGATGATCCGAACCCGGGAGGCGGGCCCCAGACTCCTGCCGGGAAATCGCCCCGGGCGGCACCGAAGGCGCCGAAGAAGAGGCAGAGGGCGGCCCGGACTGGAGTTGTCAGCATAGCTCCCTATTATATGCCACCTGTCAACCGTTAAAAAGCCGTTTTCCTGAAACCTCTAAAAATTTTCGTTCTCGACATGGACCAGGAAGACCCGTATTTTCCAGGATACGCCGCCCAGACGCTGCTTACCGGGAGAAATGCGGGAAATGCGGCTTGTTCTGAAGGTCTAAAAAAAGTTAAGATCTTAAAAATTTGGTAGCCTCCGGGGGGCGGCTATATTTAGGTTTTTTGCCAAACTAGGTTGCAGACCGGAAAGGCCCAATGGATCTCGATATCGAATTGCCCCTGGCGCTGGGAGTGCTGGGAGGCGTCTTCGCGCTTATTTTCGCCTGGTATAAGAGCCGGTGGATCCTGGCCCAGGAGGTCGGGGACGAAAAGCTGCTGAAAATCGGCGGGTACGTGGCCAAGGGCGCCATGGCCTTCCTGGTCCGCGAATACAAGGTCCTGGTCCCCTTCGTGATCGCCGCCGCCGCCCTGCTGCTGCTCGGAAACAAGGGCGTGCTCCGCTGGGAGGCCCTCACCTTCGGCCTGGGGGCGGCCTGCTCCGCCCTTGCGGGCTTCTTCGGCATGAAGATAGCGACCCAGGCCAACATGCGCACCACCCATGCGGCCCGCACCAGCCTGAACCAGGCCCTCCGGGTGTCCTTCGCCGGCGGGTCGGTGATGGGCATGAGCGTCATCGGCCTGGCGCTGCTCGGCATCACCTTCATCATGGTGGCCTGCATCCACATCTTCGGGCGCTCCCCGGAGGCCTTCGACAACCAGGCCCTCCCCATCCTCTCCGGCTTCGCCCTGGGAGCCTCCTGCATCGCCATGTTCGCCCGCGTGGGCGGCGGCATCTACACCAAGGCCGCCGACGTCGGCGCCGACCTGGTGGGCAAGGTGGAGGCCGGCATCCCCGAGGACGACCCCCGCAATCCCGCGACCATCGCCGACAACGTGGGCGACAACGTCGGCGACGTGGCCGGCATGGGCGCCGACCTGTACGAATCCTTCGTGGCCTCGGTGCTCGGCTGCATGATCCTGGGCCTGGCCGCCCAGGCCGACGACATCATCAAGATCCGCCTGGCGCTGCTGCCCCTGGTGCTGGCGGCCGCCGGCGTCGTGGCCTCCGCCATCGGCATCCAGATGGTCAAGGTCAAGAGCGACAGCGACTCGCCCCAGGCGGCCCTGAACCGCGGCTCCTTCATCGCCGCCGGCCTCGCGGCCCTGTTCAGCCTGCCCATCTTCTGGGGCGCCCTGGGCGGCCATACCTTCAACGACGGGTCCACCGCCTTGGACCTGTTCTGGTGCACCGTGGTGGGCGTCGTCGGCGGGACCATCATCGGCCTGCTCACCGAGTACTTCACCGGCACCCACAAGGCCCCCGTCAACACCATCGTCAAGTCCGCCGAGACCGGCGCCGCCACCACCATCATCACCGGCATGGGCGTGGGCATGATCTCCACCGCCCTCCCCGTGATCACCATGGGCGCCATCGTGCTCATCAGCTACGAGATCGCCGGCCTGTTCGGCGTGGCCATCGCCACCGTCGGCCTGCAGCTCACGCTCGGCATCCAGCTCGCCGTGGACGCCTTCGGCCCGGTGGCCGACAACGCCGGCGGCCTGGCCGAGATGTCCGAGATGCCCCCCAGCGTCCGCGCCAACACCGACAAGCTGGACGCGGTCGGCAACACCACCGCCGCCATCGGCAAGGGCTTCGCCATCGGCTCCGCGGCCCTCACCTCCGTGGTCCTCTTCTCCGCCTTCAAGGAGGAGGTGGGCATCGACATCATCGAGATCACCGACCCCAAGGTCCTCATCGGCCTGCTGCTCGGCGGCATGGTGCCCTACCTCTTCTCCGCCCTGTGCATGATGTCCGTGGGCCGCGCGGCCTTCGCCATGGTGGAGGAGGTCCGCCGGCAGTTCCGGACCATCCCCGGCCTGCTACGGGGCGAGTCCGAGCCCGACTACGGGCGCTGCGTGGACATCAGCACCCAGGCGGCCCTCAAGGAGATGATCCTGCCGGGCCTCCTGGCCATCCTCTCGCCGGTGCTCGTCGGCTTCCTGGGCGGCGTGCACATGCTCATGGGCTTCCTCACCGGCGTCACCGCCTCCGGCGTGGCATTAGCTATATTCATGTCCAACACCGGCGGCGCCTGGGACAACGCGAAGAAGACCATCGAGAGCGGAGTCGCGGGCGGGAAGGGTTCGGACGCCCACAAGGCCGCGGTGGTGGGAGACACGGTCGGGGATCCTTTCAAGGACACCGCCGGCCCGTCCCTGAACATCCTGATCAAGCTCATGGGCGTGATGTCGGTGGTCATCGCCCCCATGCTCAAACTCTTCTGGGGGCTCTGACATGGCGTACGACAACCGGATGTACCAGATCCTTTACCCCAACCAGGGACTGGTGCTCTCCCAGCTCGCCCCCGACGCCTTCGCGCGGCATTACCTCATCGGCTCGGTGCGGCATTATTCCGGCAAGCTGGTGTTCGCCGAGATCGACATCGATTTCCGCCATCCCTACTTCCGCATCGACGAGGCCATGAAGTCCATGGTCCCCCACGAGGACGGCTCCCCCAAGCACACCAAGTTCGTCTGCTCCTACCGCGTGATGGAGCACATGGACTTCGACAGGATCAAGAGCCTCTACCTCTCCTCCAGCGAGGCCCACGTCCTGGAGCTCAAGCCCAAGGACTACGACAAGACCCATTCCCACGGCTTCCTGCGCACCTTCGCCGAGATCGCCCCGCTGTCCATGCTGGTGATGAGCCCCTACGACATGCCCGAGTTCGGCAAGTTCATCACCGAGAACGGCAACCCCAAGGGCGCGCCCAAGCTGTTCTACACCCAGATCGAGCTCAACGTCGACGAGTTCCTGGCCAACTTCGAGAAGAACCCGTTCATGCAGGCCCCCTTCCCCTTCCTCCACCCTTCCAAGCTGCGCGACGCCATCCTGCAGATGAAGATCAAGCCGGAGAAGAAGACCAAGGGCCTCGCGCTCTTCTGCCCCCTGGATCAGATCTCCTTCAAGATGATCCGGCACGGGTTCATGTTCGCCTCCCAGGAGAAGGTCCGCTTCTTCCCCATGCCGTCGTTGCATGATATCGAGACGAATCACTTCAAGTTCTGGCAGGATTTGTAGCGCGCAGTGTTGGGTGGCGGGATGGTTGGGGGGCTCCGGGGCCGAAGAGGCTCCGCTCCCTACGCTAATCGCTGCCCTGGTTCTCCCGGCCTGGGCTGGTTGATGTCCTAAGTCTCTGCGCTCACTGCCGCACGCTATTCACCAACATCCGTGGGCCTCTGCGGGCGTCCGTTCGCGCCCCAGCCCATGCCACGCTCCGGTCGCTCCGCCAAGGCCCCGAAGCCCCCCAACCATCCCGACCACCAGCCCGGCCCGGCACAAGCCCGGCCAAGACTCCGGGATTCGCCCCGGTATCGCTGCCAGCGCTTGATCGGAAGCGTGCGCGCCCCGCGAAACCCGGGGACCCATCCCTGCGATAAGCTTCGGCCAGCGCCGGAAAACGCCCCGCACCCCGCATCCCGGCG
>CBILQL010000461.1:0-4754 GCA_966238865.1 uncultured bacterium | reverse complement strand
CGGCGACGCGCACCTCCAAGGCGCCCGGCCCCGCAGCGCCCGCCGGGCCCTGCGTCCAGGCCATGGCCACCTCCACGCCGCCCCGCTCGGTGAACTTGACGGAGTTGCCGACCAGGTTGATCAGCACCTGGCGGAAGCGGGCCGGGTCCCCGACCACGGCGGCCGGCAATCCCGGCCCGGCCCGGAACGACAGGCCCAGCCCCTTCTCCGCCGCCTGTCCGCGGAGCAGGTCCAGGACCGCGCGGCACTCCGCGGCCGCGTCGAAGGGGATGGACTCGAGCCGCAGGCGCCCTTCCTCCATCTTGGAATAGTCCAGGATGTCGTTGAGGAGCGCGAGGAGGTGCCCGGCGCTGGTGCGCGCGATGCGGGCCCGGCGTCCCTGGGAGGCGTCGAGGGGATGATCGAGCAGCAGTTCCAGCATGCCGAGGATGGCGTTGAGCGGCGTGCGGATCTCGTGGCTCATGACGGCGAGGAAGTCGGCCTTCGCGCGCATGGCCTCCTCGGCCCTGGCCTTCTCCGCGGCCAGCCGCTCCAGGGACCGCTGCCGCTCGGCGTCGACGGCCATGCGGTAGCGCGTGAAGAAGGAGACGCCCGCTCCCGCCGCCACCGAGAGGAGCAGGGCGAGGACGAAGCCGTAGCCGGCGGCGAGGCGCATGCCCCGGAGCTCGTCCTCGAAGCGGCCCGCCTCCATGTCCACGCCGACCACTCCCTCCTGGCGGCCCGCGTCGTCGAAGATGGGCGCGTAGGCGCTGATGAAGGTCCCCCAGGCGTCGGTGTAGGGATGCGCATCGACGGCCGGCTCCCCGTTCCGCAGGGCGAGCAGGCAGGCCGGCCCCGCGTCCGGGTAGGGCTGCAGGATGTGGCTCTTGTCGTCCACGCCGTCCCCGTTCCGGTCGCCGGCCGGCGTGGGATCGAGCACGAACAGCACCGAGTCCCCGCGCCGGATGCAGGTGTAGACGTACTTGAGCCCGGCGTTGTAGGCGCGCAGCCGCTCGAGGCGGGCGATGGCGCCCAGGTAGGCGGAGGTGGTCTCCTGGGCCGGGGTGTGGAAGGTGCGGTGCAGATCCACGTCCACGAGCGCGGCCGCGGCGGCGGCCGTATGCAGGAGGGCGCTGCGCTGGGCAAGCTGCTGCTCCTTGGAGGCCTGCGCATAGAAGAGGAGGCCGCTGGCGACCACCACCAGCATGATGAGCACGCAGGCGGCCGCGCCGGAGAGGAACGGCAGGAGACGCCGGAATTTCATCCGGAGAGGCGTAATCCGCGGCCTCTCTTCCTCGATTCCATCCCCGCCGAGCGTGGCGCCGTGCATGGCCCCGTACATCGCCCCATTTTGGCGGCGGAAATCACGGAGGGCAAGGGAATCCGGGACCGCCCGGCGAGGCGATTTCCGGCAGCGGCGGAAACGGCGCGCCGATACGCACAAAATGAGCGAACTCTGCCCGATTTCCCCTCTTGTTTACGCTTTACCGGCCTCTGACTATTGCTAAAATCCTTTTATTCCCTGGAAGGAGGGCGCGTTGGAGGCCTTCATCCGCCAGTTTGCCGACGGTCACATCGCAGCCTTGCTCGCAGTCGCCGTGCGCCGCCGATTCCTTCCCGTGCGCCGCAGTTGCCTGCTTTTCGCCCTGCTCGGCGCCCTTGCCGCCCCCCCGGCAGCCTCCGCGCCGTCGCATACGCCCCCCGAATACCAGGTGAAGGCCGTATTCCTCTATCATTTCACCCGTTTCGTGGATTGGCCGGACAGCGCCTTCGGCGACGCCCAGGAACCCCTGACCATCGGAGTGCTCGGCGCCGACCCTTTCGGCGGCTACCTGGATTCGACGGTGAAGGGTGAAACCAAGGGCGCCCGCCGAATCACGATAAAGCGTCTCTCCCGGCCGGCCGAGGCCCGGGGATGCCAGATCCTGTTCATCGGGCGGGCCCAGGGCCTCGACCTGGAGCCGTTCCTGGCGGAACTGAAGGACAGGCCCATCCTCACCGTGGGCGAGACGGAAACCTTCGACCGCTCCGGCGGCATGATCCGCTTCTACACGGATCGCACCCGGATCCGGCTGCGCATCAACCTGGACGAGGTGCAAGCGGCCAAGCTCAGCATCAGCGCCAAGCTGCTGCGGCTGGCCGACCTCAAGACCTCCGGGAAGGGATAGGCCGTGCCGTTTCGGAAGCTGCCCCTCCGGAAGCGCCTCATGGCGAGCACGCTGCTCACCAGCACCTCGGTGCTGGTCTTCACCTGCGCGGGCTTCTTCGCCCATGAATACTTCACCTTCCGGAAGGCCATGACCAGCCAGCTCGCCACCGTGGCCGGGATCATCGCCGACAACAGCACCGCCGTCCTGGCCTTCCAGGACCGTTCCGGGGCCCGGGAAATCCTGGACGCCCTCGAAGCCGATCCGCACATCGTCGCCGCAGGGCTGTACGATGCCGCCGGCCGCCTGTTTTCGACCTACCCCGATACCCTCCCGGAAGCCGACCTGCCCCCGGCGCCCGAGGCGGACGGCTACCGCTTCATCCCCTCCTACCTGACGGGATTCCATCCCGTGGAGGAGGGAGGCGAGCGGCTGGGCACCCTCTACCTCCGTTCCGACATGCGCGCCATCACCGCCCGGCTGAAGCTCTACGGGATGGTGGCGTTCCTGGTCGCGGCTGCGGCCATCCTCCTCAGCTACGCCATGTCCACCACCCTGCAGCGGCAGATCTCCGAACCCATCCTCGAGCTTGTGAAAACGGCCCGCAGGGTATCCGATCACGGGGACTACTCCGTCCGCGCCCGCGGGACCGGCACCGGCGAGGTGGCGGACCTCACCGACGCCTTCAACCACATGCTCACCCGCATCCAGGACCAGCTGGCCCGCATGCAGCTGCTCAACAGCATCACCCACGCCATCGGCGAGCGGCTCGATCTCCCGAGCATCTTCCAGGTGCTGTCCAACACCCTGGAGGAGAAGTTCCCGCTCGACTTCACCTGCGTCTGCCTATTCGATCCGGACGCGGCGGTCCTCACGGTCTCGAACATCGGGGCCCGGAGCGCGCCCCTGGCCGCCGCCCTGGGACTGGAGAAGGGCCGAGGGCTTCCCGCCGGCTCCGGGAGCCTGGCCCGTTGCCTGTGGGGCGAGCTGATCCACGAGTCCGACGTCTCCGGAGCGGAATCCGCCTTCCCGGGGCAGCTGCCCTCCCTGGGGCTGCGCTCCCTGGTGCTCGCTCCGCTCCTCGTCGAAAGCAAGGTGTTCGGGATCCTGGTCGCCGCGCGCAGCGGTCCGGGGCGGTTCGGCCCCCTCGACTGCGAGTTCCTCCGCCAGCTGAGCGCCCACGCCGCCCTGGCCTCCCACCAGGCGCTCCTCTACGGGGAGATCCAGAGGGCCTACGAGGAGCTCCGCCAGTCGCAGCAGGCGGTGCTCCAGCAGGAGCGGCTCCGCGCCCTCGGCCAGATGGCCAGCGGCATCGCCCACGACATCAACAACGCCATCTCCCCGGTGGCCCTGTACACCGAGTTCCTGCTGGAGAGCGAGGCGTCCCTCTCCCCGCGGGCCAAGGGCCAGCTGCAGACCATCTCCAACGCCATCGACGACGTGGCCGCCACCGTGGCGCGCATGCGGGAGTTCTACCGGCAGCGGGAATCGGACGCCCCCCTTTCCCCGGTGCAGCTCAACAGCTGCGCCCGGCAGGTGGTCGATCTCACGCGCGCGCGCTGGAGCGACATGTCCCAGCAGCGGGGGCACACCATCGAGATCCGGACCGACCTGGCCGAGGACCTCCCCGAGATCCTGAGCGTCGAGGGCGAGGTGCGGGAGACGCTCACCAATCTCTACCTCAACGCCTTCGACGCCATGCCGGAAGGGGGCACGCTCACCGTGAGGACGAGGAAGGCCGGGAACGGCGCCGTCTGCCTCGAGGTGTCCGACACCGGCATGGGCATGGACGAGGAGACGCGCAAGCGCTGCCTGGAGCCGTTCTACACCACCAAGGGGGAGCGGGGATCGGGCCTCGGCCTGGCCATGGTGTACGGCATGGTGGAGCGGCACGGGGGATCGATCGAAATCGACAGCGCCCCGGGAGCGGGCACCACCATCCGCATCCTGTTCGAGGCGCGCCCCGCGGTCGCGGCCCCGGCGGCCGCCGCTCCCGCGGGGCCCGGCAGCCCGCTGGCCATCCTCGTCGTCGACGACGATCCGATGCTGCTCAAATCGCTGGAGGACGCCCTGTCCGGCGACGGGCACGCCGTGACGACCGCGAACGGGGGCAAGGCCGGCGTGGACGCCTTCCGGGCGGCCCTGGATGCGGGGCGGGCCTTCGACCTGGTGATCACCGACCTCGGCATGCCCTACATGGACGGCCGCAAGGTGGCGGCGGCCATCAAGGAGGCCTCGGCCTCGACCCCGGTCCTCCTCCTCACCGGCTGGGGGCAGCGCATGATCGCCGAGGAGGAGGTGCCTCCCCACGTGGACCGCGTGCTCGGCAAGCCCCCCCGGATGGCGCAGCTCCGGGAAGCCTTCGCGGCCCTGGCGGCCGGGCGGGGAAAGGCCACGGCATGAGCGCCGCGGTTCCCCGCCTGCTCGTCGTCGACGACGAGGCGCCGCAGCTGCAGGCGCTGGTGTCGACCCTGCAGGCCTCCGGGTATTCCGTGCAGGGGTATGCCGCCCCGCGGGAAGCCCTCGCCCAGCTGGCCAGGGAGCGCTACGACGTCCTGCTCACCGATCTCCGGATGCCGGAAATGGACGGCATGGAGCTGCTCGCCGCGGCCCTGGCCCGGGATCCGG
>CBILQL010000460.1:0-4755 GCA_966238865.1 uncultured bacterium | reverse complement strand
TATCAGTGGTATCCGGGATCCGAGGCAAGGGCATACCGGGGGCGTTGCCGATATTATACGTGCTGTTGATCCAGGGCGAATTCAGGTATTCAATTTCAACCGCGAAACGATCCAGGATCTTTGCCGTCGGGACATTGAATCCGACCATGATCGGCGTCCGCTCCATGCGCTTCGTGTAGAATGTGGGGTAATTCTTCCAGCCCACTACTGTGAGTTCGGCATAGATCTTGCCTTCGTCCGGGCCGAAGATATCCGTATCGAAGAAGCCGAGGGGATTGATAGCGGCCCGGGCCATCACCTTCTCGCCCTTGAACGTATAGGAGACGGTGGTATCCGGATTGGCGAAGCCGGCCTTTCCGGCCGCCGATATGATTTCACCAGCCTGGACGTCCTGCGGCAAGGTTGTCTTGTCCTTGTCCACGGAGAGATAATTGGCGAGGGTGAGACCCAGGCCCAAATCCAGCACACGGCCGAGCTTGTAGCTTGCGATTGCAGAGAAGCTCCAATCGAACAGCGGAGCCAACTTGGTCTCGGTGGTCGCCAGTAGGTCCACCTTGACCGGTCCCGCGTACGTCTCTGCCTTGAAGCCCTGCAGGAAGCTGGCGGCGCTGTTGGCGATGACGTAGCCTCCGGTCATGATCCAGGTGGGATAGGTGCCGGTCCGGAAAAGGTATTCCCCGAGATTGGCGGCATCAGGATTGTACTTGTAGTTGAAAAGTCCCAGGCCCAGCTTGAGGGCGGGCTTTTCGAGATCGCCGAACACATAGTCCGCGGTTGCGCGGGTGGGGCCGATGAAGAAAGCCTTGTTCTGGCTGCCGCCGAACACCGGATTCACAACCTCGGGCTTGGCGAACTGGAAGAGGCCGCCCAGTCCGATGGCCAATTGCAGACGCTCGTTCACTACAGCCTCCTGGGTGACGAAAGCCCCCAGGTGATCGACCCAAATGTCGCTGAAAGGCTTGGAGACCATGGTGAACTTGGTGCTTTGAAGCTGGCCGAATTCCCACAGGCTTCCGACAGAAAGCGGTTTGAGGACAACGGTGGGCTGTTCCTCGGCGGAAACCGTGCCGGCCCCTGCGATGGCGGCAACGACGGCCAGATGGCGAATGGAATTTATCATGTCAGCTTGAATTCCTGGTTATCTGGTTATCGAACCCGATGCAGATTCGTCGGCTGCACGCGACAGGCGCCATCGGTGCCCTTCTATGGGCCCAAGGCGATCCGTTTTCCCCTACAACGGCAGAGGCTAAGTTAGCACACGCCCTAAATATGCAGGCTAGGTTGATTTCCGAATTCCCCCTGAGTGTTGCCTAACGGTCAACAATGGGATACCTCTCCCAAGTCGATTCCGGTTCACAAGGTCACGGAACCTGCTTTGCAGACGTCTGTGGTCTCCGGAATTTTACAGTGCGCCTAGACGCGTGACCAGACAAGTCTTCTTCAATGGGAATTGTCCTTCGGAGCCCGGAAGTTCCCGCCCGAACCCCCGAATTGGGAAAATTCGGCGCTTCTTACCCTATCCTCCTCGTTATATTTACCCCTACTCATGATTTTTCGTCCCTTTCCCGCCTTTTTGGCCGCCGTCGCCGCCTGTCTCCTCCTCCTGGCCGGCTGCGGAGGGGGAGACAAGCCCGAAATCCGCATCCTCTGGGCCGAATGGCGGCCCGCCGACGTCCTGGCCGATCTGGCCAAGACCTACGAGGCGAAGACCGGCGTCCGCGTAAAGGTCGTGAAAAAGAGCTGGGAGGGGGCCTTCGGGGACGCCGCCTTCGCGGAATTCCGCTACCGGGGCGACAATTACGACATCATCATCGGGGACAGCCAATGGATGGGCCTCGGGGCGGTGGGCGGCCATTACCTGGAGCTGACCGACTGGATGCGCGAGAACGTCGACATCGCCGCCCTGGACACCTCCGCCCTCAAGTGGTATTGCGAGTATCCCAAGGGGTCGCAGCGGTTTTTCGCCGTCCCCTGCGAGGCCGACGCCATGGCCTGGGCCTATCGCAAGGACCTGTTCGAGGACCCGGGCCACCGGGAGGCCTTCCAGGAGTTCCTCAAGGAGAAGGGGGCCGCGTCCTTCCCGCTGGCGCCCCCGCAGACTTGGGAGCAGCTGCGGCTCATCGCCCTGTACTTCAAGCAGCGCGTGCCGGGGATGACCGGGCTGGTGATGCCCACCTCGCGCAAGTACGACCAGGCGACCATGAGCTTCGAGCAGGTCCTGTGGGCCTTCGGGGGGGAGTTCGGCGACTACGTGGAGAACCGGGTCGCCATCAACTCGCCCCGCACCGTGGAGGCCCTCAAGTTCTTCACCTCCCTGATGGAGGCCACCTCCCATGGGGGCCGCAACATGGGCTACGGCGAGGTGGCCGCCGAGTTCGTGGCCGGCCGCGCGGCCATGGCCTGCAACTTCTTCGCCTTCTTCCCCCTGTTCGCCAGCCCGGGCGACAACCCGGACTTCCACGACAAGGTGGGCTTCTTCAACAGCCCCGCCCACGTGGACTCCCAGGGCGTCACACGGCGGGCCGCCTCCCTGGGTGGGCAGGGGATGAGCATCAACGCCCACATCTCCCCGGCCCGGCAGCAGCGGGCCAAGGACTTCCTCAAGTGGTTCTCCACGGGGGAGACCCAGCGGGAATGGGCCCGCAAGGGGGGCTTCACCTCCGAGAAGGCCGTTTTCACGGGGCCCGAGTTCCAGCGGGCCACCCCCTTCAACCCCCTCTTCGGCGAGGCCTTCGGCATGATGCGGGACTTCTGGTCGGTGCCCGAGTTCGACGAGATGATGCGGGTGGTGCAGCGCGAGTTCTGCGCCGTGTTCCAGGACGGGGCCGATCCCGTGGCCGCGGCCGCCGTGGTGCAGGCCGAACACGAGGCCATCCTCCGCAAGCGCCTCAGGCAGGCGGGAGCGCTGTGAAGGACAAGACCTTCCGCAACCTCTGCATCCTGCCCGCCCTGGGGCTGCTCCTCGCCTTCAACCTGGTGCCCCTGCTGGCCTCGCTCGGCATCAGCCTCACCGAGTTCAACCCCATCATCGACGCCGCCCCGGCCTGGCGCGGCCTCGGCAATTACCGGGAGCTGTTCTCCGGTCCGCGCCAGGAAGTGTGGTCCGCGATCCTCCGCAGCGGCGCCCTGGTCTTCGTCTCCGTCGGTCTGCAGACCCTGCTGGGTTTCGGGGCCGCCCTGCTGCTCCAGGGCCGCTATCCCGGACGGGGCCTCCTGACCGCGGTGCTCCTGGTGCCCATGCTGTTGTCCCCGGCGGTGATGGGGACCTTCTGGCGCTACCTCTTCAACGCCGACTACGGCCTGGTGAACTGGTACCTGGACGGGCGCTGGAGCTGGGACGGGTCCCAGGGGCGGGCCTTCTGGGCCGTCGTCGCGGCCGAGACGTGGATGTGGACCCCCTTCATGATGCTCCTCTCCCTGGCCGGCCTCTCCCGGGTCACCGACCGCATCCGCGAGGCCGCCGAGGTCGATCGCGCCACCCGCTGGTTCCGCTTCCGCCGCATCACCTGGCCGCTGGCGGCGCCCCTGGTGCTGCTCGGCGCCGCCTTCCGCGCCCTGGAGAGCTTCCGCCTCTTCGACACCGCCGTGGTCCTGAACGGGAACCTGGAGGGCCAGCCGACCACCTTCGTGAGCGTGCTCCTGCATGCCCGCGGCTTCGGCGGCAGCCGCTCCCTGGGCGAGCCGACGGCGCTGGCCTATGTCGTGATCGCCGCCTCGCTGGCGCTCGCCTTCCTCGCGCTGCGCGCCCTCGACAGGGCGAAGGGATGACATGAGCCGCCGCGTCCAGCGATCCGCGCCGCTGCGCATCGTGATCCTCGCCTTCTGCGCCGTGGCCGGCCTGGCGCCGGTCATGTGGATGCTGCTGACCAGCGTCAAGCTCCCGGCGGACACCGCGGCCCTGCCGCCGCGGCTTCTGCCCGGCGCCTCGGCCCCGGAGAACTCCCTGTGGTTCCGCTTCACCCTGGACAATTTCCGCCACGTGCTCGCGGACTCGGAGACCCTGGTCCATTTCTTCAACTCCCTCGTGGTGTCGACGATCTCGGCCGCCGCCGCCGTGGTCCTCGGGGCCGCGGCCGCCTACGGCTTCAGCCGCTTCCCGATCCGGGGCGGGCGCGGCCTGCTGCTCGTGGCCCTCCTCGCGCGCCTGCTGCCGCCGCTCGCCCTGGCGGTGCCCCTGAGCTTCCTCTACAGCCGGCTGGGCCTGCTGGACACGCGCTTCGGGCTCATCCTGCTCTACACCTGCCTCAACCTCGCCCTCAGCATCTGGCTCATGAAGGCCTTCCTCGACGAGATCCCGCCCGCCGGCGAGGAGGCCGCCATCCTGGACGGATACACGCGCCCGGAGGCGGTGCTGCGCGTGGTGCTGCCCCAGGCCAGGACGGGCCTCACCGCCACCGCGGTGTTCTGCTTCCTCGCGGCCTGGAACGAATACGCCTTCGCGCTCACCCTGACCGGCACCGACGCCGTGACCATGCCGGTGCGCATCCACGCCATCGCCGGCAACCTGGGCATCCTCCCCTGGGGGCACATGGCGGCCGCCTCCGTGCTGTTCCTCCTGCCCACCGTGATTCTCGGGCTGCTGATGCGCAAGCACCTGGTCCGGGCCGTGACCTACGGGATGGTGAAACGATGATCGGGACGGCGGCACGATGAGCCCGGAACGCGCCCCGCAAGGCGACGCGCGCCTGCGCCTTTCCGGCGTGGCCAAGCGCTTCGGCAAGACCATCGCCGTGTATCCCACCGACCTGGAGGCGG
>CBILQL010000459.1:0-4762 GCA_966238865.1 uncultured bacterium | reverse complement strand
ACAACCCCGACTCCCATCTCGCCGGGGTGAAGCCCGTGTACGTCACCTTGCGGGAGCCCGACTGGTCCTTCGATCCGAAGGAGCTGTCCCGGGCCTTCAACCGCAAGACCGCGGCCCTGGTCCTCTGCACGCCCCACAATCCCACCGGCAAGGTCTGGACCCGCGGCGAGCTGGAGTTCATCGCCGGCCTGTGCGCAAAATGGGGCGTGACCGTCTTCTCCGACGAGATCTACGAGCACATCCTCTACGACGGCGCCGTGCACGTGAGCCCGGCCTCGGTGCCGGGCCTGGAGGATCGCACCGTGACCGTCAACAGCGCTTCCAAGACCTACGGCATCACCGGCTGGCGGGTGGGGTGGGCCATCGCCCACGAGCGGCTCACCAATTCCCTGCGGCAGGTGCACGACTTCATGACCGTCTGCGCCGCCACCCCCTTGCAGGAGGCGGTGCGGGGCGCGCTGGCCCTTCCCGAGGCCTTCTACCGCGACCTGGCGGACCATTACCGCCGGCGGCGGGACTTCCTGGTCGGCGGCCTGGAGGCCCTGGGCTTCCGCTGCCACGTGCCCAAGGGGGCCTATTACGTGATGGCGGACGTGGGCGAAATCATCCGCGAGAAGGGCCTCGGGGACGAGGCCGGCCTCGCCCGCCACCTGGTCCGGGAGGTCAAGGTGGCCGCCGTTCCCGGAGGCTCCTTCTACAAGGACAAGGCCTCTGCTGCCGGCGCCCGATCCAAAGGCGCCAAGGCGGCCCGATCCCGCGCCGTGGGCGAGCCCAAGCTGCGCTTCTGCTTCTGCAAGAAGGAGGAGACGCTGGCCCTCGCCCTGGAACGCCTCGCCGACTACTGCCGCCCTCAGAGTCCCTGACAGAAGATTGCCCGGCTGCGGCCGGCTGCGCGGCCCGGGGCCTGCCTCGGACTCAGTCGACCCGGCCATGCGGCCGCCTGCCCGCGGCCGCTGGAGGTTGTAAACTCCCGCCCCCGCGTGTCGGCTTTCTTGCCAGTTTCCCTTTTCCGCCCCGTCCATACGGCGCGCTTCGCGGCACTAGTGATGGCGCACGTTTTGCTTATTTGAGTTTCCCGTCCGCCGAGCGCGGCGCAGGGAGGTCCAGATACTCGTACCGGCCACCACGACCTGGGATCCAAGGAACTCCATCCTCCGCACCCGCTTCTCCAGCCCTGCCGGAATCGCCGACGTCGTCTCCTGGCGCGCAGGCCTCTATGCCGCCGCGGCCGTCATCCGCCGCGGGACCTCGTTCAAGCTGCTGGTGGACATCCGCGGGTACGACGTGGCGAGCACCGATCCCTCGGTGCACAAGGTGCAGCGCGAGGTGGTCCCCATCTTCCTGGCCGCGCACCATTTCCGCACCGGTTTCATCGACTTCTTCGGCGTGAAGGGCGACATCTCCCCGTCCAAGGAGGACGCCATGTGCGTGGCTGTGGCCCATCTCCACCACGAAGAGCCCAAGATGCATCTCTACCGCCAGGCCCTGGGCCGAGATGTGGAGAACTTCTTCTCGGACCTCCCCGATGCCGAATCCTGGCTGTCCGACATCCCCTGGCGGCAGGACGAACCCCTGGAGCGGGCGGTCCTCCCTCCCTGAACCGGGACCCCTCGCTTCACCCGGGCCCTGTCCGGGCCCTCCCCGCCCTGTGCAAACCTGCGTCCAGCCCTGTCCGCCCATTGTATCTTATGCCGGACTCGCCGTTTCCAGCAAGGAGCCATCCATGGGAATCCACGCCTTCGGCCCCGGTTCACGCATCCCCGCCTTCGTGCTGGCCCTCGTCCTCCTCTCCCTCCTCCCGTCGCCGGCCCGGGCCGGCGGGCCGGATTTCGATCCGGCCCTGCTCCGGAACGGCGACATCATCTTCCAGACCTCACGCTCGGGCCAGAGCCTGCCCATCCAGCTGGCCACCCGGTCCCCCTGGAGCCATTGCGGCATCGTGTACGTCAAGGACGGGAAGCCGTAAGTGTTCGAGGCCAGCACCAAGGTGAAGCTCTCGCCCCTGCGGCGCTTCATCGGCAAGGGCGATGGGAAGAAGTTCGAGGTGAAGCGCCTGCGCTCCGCCGACAGCCTGCTCACCGCCGGGAACCTGGCCAGGCTCAAGTCCGCCGGGAAGGCCTTCGACGGCCTGCCCTACGACAGCTTCTTCGGCTGGGGCGACGACCGCATCTATTGCTCCGAGCTCGTCTACAAGATGTACCGGAACGCCCTGGGGGTCGAGATCGGGATCACCCGGAAGCTGAAGGATTTCGATCTGTCGCCGCCGCCGGTGGCCGCGGCCCTGAAGCAGCGCTACGGCGGCGACATCCCCCTGGAGGAGGAGGTCATCGCCCCTTCCGATCTCCACCAGGATCCCCGCCTCGTCACCGTCTTCAGCAATTTCTGAAGGCCCGTCCCTTCCCTCGGGACCGGCGAGGATTGCTACATCTCTCCTCCTCAACGGGAGGACGCAGGCATGGCCATACGCATCACGCGGGTGTACACCCGCTCCGGGGACAAGGGACAGACGTCCCTGGTGGGGGGAGTCCGCATCGACAAGGCCAGCGTCAAGCTGGACAGCTACGGCGCCGTCGACGAGCTGAACTGCCTGGTGGGCTCGGCGCGCGCCGCCATCGGGGCGGATGAGGCCATCGCCGGGAAGGTCCGCAAGGATCTGGACGCCTCCCTGCGCCGGGTGCAGAACAAGCTTTTCGACGTCGGCAGCATCCTGGCCACCCCGGCAGGCCGGCCCTATCCGGGCATGCCCGAGATCCGCGACCAGGACGCCGCCGACCTGGAGAAGGGCATGGACGCCATGCAGGCGGACCTGGAGCCGCTGAAGTCCTTCTGCCTGCCGGGCGGCACCGCCGCCAACGCCGTCCTGCACCATGCCCGGGCCGTGTGCCGCCGCGCCGAGCGCGACATCCTGCGCCTGGCCCGGGAGGAGGCGGTGGATCCGCGCCTCGTCAAGTACGTGAACCGCCTCAGCGACTTCCTGTTCGTGATGGCGCGCTATGCGGCCCGCAAGGCGGGCGCGAAGGAATACCTGTGGGAATTCGGCCTGTCGGACCGGAAGGCCGGGGCCGAAGGGAAGCCCGCGGCCGGGTCGGGAATCGGGTCTGCGGCCGGCACGGAAAGCAAGCCTGCGGCTCGCAAGGGCCGGCGAAGCGCCTAGGTTACGGGTCGAGGACCGGGTCGCCGGGGGCCGGGCGGAGGCGCCCTTGCAGGATGTCGGCGACCTTGGCCACGAGCTGCTTGGGGGTGAACGGCTTGGCGATGAAATGGGCGCGGCCGGCGAGCACCTCCCGGTCCACGTCGCTCCCGTCCACCAGGCCGGAGACGTAGAGCACCAGGAGGTGGGGATGCGCTTCCACGAGGCTCCGCGCCATCTCCACGCCGCCCGCGTCCAGTCCCAGGTGCACGTCGGTGACCAGGAGCCGGATGCTCCCGCCGTGGAGGGCCATGAGGCCTTGGGCCTCGTCGCCGTCGGCGCAATGGAGGACTTCCAGGCCCGAGAGGCGGAGGATGGTCACGATGAGGTTGCGGACAGCGTCTTCGTCCTCGACCACCAGCACCGACGGTTGGGATTCCTGCATGTCGCCTCCGTGCCCCGGCCGCCGCCGGGCCTTCAAGCCGATTCCGCCCGCGCCTTCAAGGCGTCGTTCATCTTCAGCATGGACAGCTTGATCTTCTTCTCCACCGCGTCGCGGCGGAAGTCGAGGATGCCGAAGAGCTTCATCAGGCTCATGCCGGTGTAGTACGCCTCGTTGAAGAAGGTGCACTTGCCGTCCTCGCGGGCCTTGATGCGGAACACGCGCTCGGCCGAAAGCCACCAATTGCCCCGGGGATGGTCCCAGATCCAGCTGAAGTAGCGGGGGGCGTGGAAGGCGGTCACCCGCGCCGTCTCCGTGGCGCGCTCCCCGTCCTCGCGGTCATAGGCGGTATTGTAGAGCAGATCCATCTCGATGCCGGCATCGGGCGCCACCTCGCCGCGCACGGCCTTGATATAGGGGTTCCACTCGGAGTAGGCGGGGAAGTCCGCGAGAATGGACCAGATTCTTTCGGGGGAGGCCTGGATGGCGATATCCATTTCGACCTTCATCGCTCCGGAAGATAGCCAAATCCTCCGGAACCGACAGGGTAAACTTCCGTCAAGCCTGGTAGAACTCGGGCGGCATGCGATCGCGCAGGGCGGGGAAGGCCCTGCGCCATTGCCGGCACAGGTCCGCCTCCAACCTTCCCTTGACCACGCCTTCGGCGCTTCCGGCCTGGGCCAGCACCTCGCCCTTGGGGGTGATCAGCATGGATCCGCCGACGTAGCGCAGGCTTTCCTGGGACCCGACGCAATTGACGCCGGCGACGAAGGCCTGGTTCTCGATGGCGCGGGCCTTGAGCAGCACCTCCCAGTGGGCCTGGCGGGCTTCGGGCCAGTTGGCCTGGACCAGGATCAGGTGGGTGCCGCGCTGCGATCCGGCGCGGTACAGTTCCGGGAAGCGGAGATCGTAGCAGATGCTGGGCTGCACCACCAAGCCCTCCAGCTCGAAGGTCACCGCCTCGCCGCCGCCCGCGAACAGCTTGTCCTCCCCGCCGAAGCTGAAGGGGTGGATCTTCTGGTAGCGGGCCGCGGGCTTGCCGTCGGGACCGAATACCAGGATCATGTTCCGGAAACGGGGCCGCCCGGAATCCTTGATGCCGGCCTCCACGGTGGTGCCGGATACCCAGGCCCCCAGCCCGGAGGCCAGGCCCGACAGGAACTCCCGGTCCTTGTCGGCCACTTCCTCCC
>CBILQL010000458.1:0-4774 GCA_966238865.1 uncultured bacterium | reverse complement strand
GCGGCGGCCAGGCCGAGCTTGCGGGCCCTCGGCTGCTGGGCGGCCGGGAGCTTGGCCGCCAGGATGGAGATGAAGACGATGTTGTCGATCCCGAGCACGATCTCGAGGAAGGTCAGGGTGAAAAGGCTGATCCAGATTTGCGGATCCGCGAGCGCTTCAAACATCTAGAGTCTCCAGGGTGATACCGTGCCGGGATGGAAAAACCGATGATTTCTTGGAAGCGGACGGGGGCGTATCAGATTGTAACTGGCCCCGCTTTTGCTTCCTTCCTCCGGTACCTATGAAACCAGCCCGATCGTGTTTCATTTTGGTGCAGTTCCGGAACGGACGCATCGGCGACCGTACCGGGTTGAAAGTTAATACTTTCTCTATCGGATAGGTAACCAAGGAATCCCTGACAATGTTCAAGCGCATCGGTCTTCTCATCGCCACCAATTTCCTCATCCTCGTCACCCTTTCCATCCTGGCCAACGTCCTGGGGGTGAACCGCTGGCTCACCGCCCGGGGCATGGACTGGACCGCCCTGATGGCCTTCTGCCTGCTCTGGGGCTTCGGCGGCGCCTTCATCTCCCTGGCCATCTCCCGCATCGTGGCCAAGTTCTCCCTGGGCGTGCAGGTCATCGATCCCCGCTCGCCGGGGCAGTTCGGCGACCTGGTGGACATGGTCCACCGCCTGGCCCAGAAGGCCGGCCTCCCCGCCATGCCCGAAGTCGGCATCTACGAAAGCCCGGAAATCAACGCCTTCGCCACTGGCCCCACCCGCAGCCGCTCCCTGGTGGCCGTATCCACCGGCCTCCTCCGCCGCATGAACCGCGACGAGATGGAAGGCGTGCTCGGGCACGAGGTCGCCCACGTCGCCAACGGCGACATGGTCACCATGACCCTCATCCAGGGCGTCGTCAACGCCTTCGTGATGTTCCTGGCCCGCGGCATCGCCTACGCCCTGTCCCAGGCGGGACGCCGGGATGGCGAGGAAAGCTCCGGCCACATGAACTACCTCGTCGTCTTCGCGCTGGAGATGCTGTTCAGCTTCCTCGGCATGTTCGTGGTCACCTGGTTCTCGCGCTATCGCGAATACCGCGCCGACGCCGGCGGCGCCCGCGTGGCCGGCAAGGAGAAGATGATCGGCGCCCTGTCCGCCCTGAACCACTTCTACGGCGTCAACGCGCAGGTGGAGAGCCAGGCCTCGGTGGCCACCCTCAAGATCTCCGGCAAGCGCAACGGGCTCATGGCCCTCCTGTCCACCCATCCGCCCCTGGAAGAGCGGATCGCCCGCCTGCAAGCGGCGCGCTGAGCGGACCTCGACCACCGGACCAAGCAGGCCCCGGGCATCCCGCCCGGGGCTTTTTTTTCGCCCCCAAAACGCCGACTCGCCCCGCCGATCCGGGGGGAAGGCGGGGACCAGGAGCTATATTTCCGGGGGCATGAGCACCGCCAAGAAACCCGCCGCGAGCCGCCCGGCCCGGGCCGGCCGCAATCCCATCGTCCTCATCTGGCAGCCCTTCCAGGACTTCTTCCGGACCTCCTCGGCCTCGGGCGTCATCCTCATCTTCTGCATGATCCTGGCCCTCGCCTGGGCCAATTCGCCCTGGAAGCACGGCTACGATGTCTTCCACACCATCGAGGTCCGGCTCGGGCTGGGGCCCTTCGGCTCCACCATGAGCCTCGCCCATTGGATCAACGACGGGCTCATGGCCGTCTTCTTCCTGCTGGTGGGCCTCGAGATCAAGCGCGAAATCCTGGCCGGGGAGCTGTCCCGTCTCAAGCAGGCGGCCCTGCCCATCGCCGGCGCCCTGGGCGGGATGATAGTCCCGGCCCTCATCTACGCTTCCTTCAACCGGGGCGGCCCGGCGTCGGCCGGCTGGGGCATCCCCATGGCCACCGACATCGCGTTCGCATTGGGCGTCCTTTCGCTGCTGGGGAACCGGGTCCCTCTCGGGCTCAAGGTCTTCCTCGCCGCCCTCGCCATCATCGACGACCTGGGCGCCGTGCTCGTCATCGCCTTCTTCTACACCGCGGACCTGAACCTGGCGGCGCTGGGCGCCGCCGCCCCGATCGTGGCCACCCTCGTGCTCCTGGGGCGCCTCGGCGTCCGGAGCCTCTATCCGTTCCTCGCCCTGGGGGCCTGCCTGTGGGTGGCGCTGCTGCAATCGGGGATCCACGCCACCATCGCCGGGGTGCTCCTCGCCCTGTGCATCCCGCATCGCGGCCGCATCGACGAGGAGACGTTCAGCCGCCTCGTTCCCGGCATCCTCGAGCGCTTCCGCATCGCCAGCGGCAAGGCCTGGACGCCTATCCTGAACGCGGAGCGCGTGGACGCCATCCACGACCTGGAAAAGGCTGCCGAGGACGTCGAGCCGCCGCTGCAGCGCCTGGAACGCAAGCTGCATCCCTGGGTAAGCTTCCTCATCGTCCCGGTGTTCGCGATCGCGAACGCCGGCGTCGAGATCAATCCCGCGACCGCGGCCAGCCTCGCCGCTCCCGTCGGCTTGGGCGTCGCCCTGGGCCTGCTGCTCGGCAAGCCGGTGGGCATCTTCCTCTTCTCCTGGTCGGCGGTCCGCCTGGGACTCGGCGAGCTGCCGCCGGGGGTGGGTTGGCGGGACATGGCCGGCTGCTCCGTCCTGGGAGGCATCGGCTTCACCATGTCCGTCTTCATCGCGGGGCTGGGCCTCGCCGGCACGCCCTTCCTCGACCAGGCCAAGCTGGCCATCCTCGCCGCCTCGACCCTGAGCGGCGTCCTGGGCTGGCTGATCCTGCGCCTCATCCTGAAGCCGGCCGCTTCCAGGATCTGAACGGCGCCCTGCGCGGCGGAGTCCGCCAGGATCACCCGGGCCGCCGGGACCGCCGGGACCGCCGGAGCCGCTGGGTCGGCGTGCGTGCTAGGGCGTGCTAGGACGCCGCGGGCGCGCGCTCCGCCGGCGGATTGAGCAGCATGTACAGGGCTTGGGTGCCCTTGTCCCCCAGGCCGTCCTTCTCGAGCTTCTCGTACAGGGAGTGGGCCAGCGCCAGGCCCGGCAGCTCCAGGCCCAGGGAGCGGCTTTCATCCAGCGCGAGGCGGACGTCCTTGAGGAAATGGCGCACGAAGAAGCCGGGCGCGAAGTCGCCGGCGAGGATGCGCGGCGACAGGTTGGTGAGGGCCCAGCTGGCGGCCGCGCCCGCGCTGATGGACTCGAGCACCTTCTCCGGATCGAGCCCGGCGCGCACGGCGAAGGCCATGGCCTCGCAGGCCCCCAGAGTGCCGCCGAAGCCGGCGATCTGGTTGCTGAGCTTGACCCGCTGCCCGTCGCCGGGCCCGCCCTGATGGACCATGCGCCGGCCCATGGCCCGGAACAGGTCGAGGGCGGCATGGAAGTCCTCGGCGTCGCCGCCCACCATGATGCTCAGAGTGCCTTCACGCGCCCCGATGTCGCCGCCGGAGACGGGTGCGTCCAAGGCGCGCAGGCCGCGCCGTTTGGCCTCGGCGTGGATGCGCCGGGACAGGGAGGGCGCGGTGGTGGTCATGTCGATGAGCAAGGTGCCGGGGGCCGCGGTCTCGAGGAGACCGGGGCGCCGGGTCCCGTCGCCGGCGGATCCGAAGTACACGGCCTCCACGTCCTCGGGAAAGCCCAGCATGGTGATGACGACCGGCGAGGCCGCCGCCACCGCCGCGTTGTCCTCCATCCACGTCGCCCCCTTGTCGAGCAGGGCCGCGGCCTTGCTGCGCGTGCGGGTATGGACGTTGAGCCGGTGCCCGGCCGCCAGCAGGCGGGCGGCCATGGATCGGCCCATCACCCCCAGGCCGATGAAACCTATCGTCCCGGTGTCGCCGTTGCGGCCCGCTTGGCCGATGGTCTCGAGAACGGGCATGCTTCCTCCCCGGCGGCCCGTAAGGCCGCCCCTTTCTCAAAATTAGTTTCCCACGGCCGTGCCCACCCGTCCCCCGGGTGCGGTTCCCCTCCGGGGGGGCTGCACCAAATGCTACCTTGAGCGGCCCATGGCCACGACCAAGCTGTTCACCCACCGCTACGTGCCCGCCCCCGATCCCGGCACCTCGGAGAAGCTCCTCGTGGTCTTCCACGGCTTGGGGGATTCCCTGCACGGCTTCACCTGGCTGCCCCAGGCGCTGGGCCTGCGCAACCTCTCCTACCTGCTGGTCAACGCCCCCGACGACTACTACGGCGGCTTCAGCTGGTTCGACTTCCCCGCGGATCCGGTGCCCGGCATCCTCCGCAGCCGTCGCCTGATCGCCGGCCTCCTGGATGAACTGGTCGGCCAGGGCATCGCCCCCGGCGATATCCTGCTCTTCGGATTCAGCCAGGGTTGCCTGATGGCCCTCGACGCGGCGCTGCGCAGCCCCCTGGCACTGGGCGGGGTGGTGGGCGTTTCGGGCTGGGTGGCGTTCCTGGAGGAGTACCCGCAGGCCTTCTCGCCGGCCGCCCGCGGAGGAAAGTATCTGGTCACCCACGGCCTGCAGGATCCCCTGCTGCCCTACGAGGGCACCGCCGCGCAATGCAAGCGGCTCCGCGACCTGGGCCTCGACCTCGACTTCCGCACCTACGACAAGGAGCATACCATGCTCCCGGAAGAGGTGGACGACATCCGCGAGTGGCTGCGGGCGCGCATCGGGAATTGAAAGGGCGCGGACGGGCGATATCTGCTTGCCGTCCGGGTCGCGGTTCCGGAACTATACGCTCATTCGCGATGGAACAGGACTTCCGGGCGCGGCTGGCGTCTGCCTCCTGCCGCTCGGCCGTCCACGGTGACCTTCGGCCCCTTCCGGATGCCGGCGCCGCTG
>CBILQL010000457.1:0-4785 GCA_966238865.1 uncultured bacterium | reverse complement strand
CCCGGGAGCGGCCCCGTCAGTACCATCCGGGTTACGTGGGCCCTTCGAGGGCTGCCCCAAGTCCGACTTCGCCCTTGCCGGGGTGCGCGAGGCCTACCGCCGGGAGCTGGACGCCTGGAAGCGGCGCTTCCCGCTGCGCGTCCCCGTGATCCGGGACGGCCGGGAGGAGGCCGCCGCCGCGACCCTGGACTGGTTCTCGCCCAACGACGGGGAGCTCCCGGTGGCGCGCGTGTCGCTCGCCTCGGAGGCGCAGGCCGACGCCGCGCTGGAGAGCGCCGAGCGCGCCTATCCCGCCTGGCGCGACCGTCCGCTGGAGGCGCGCGCCGCCCTGGCGGAAGCACTGGGAGGAATCCTCGCGCGCGATCGCCTGCGCCTGGCGGCGCTGCAGACCCTGGAAACCGCCAAGCCCTGGCAGGAAGCCGACCTGGACGTGGCCGAGGCCGTGGACTTCTGCCGATACTACGCCCGCCGCGCCCTGGCCGAGCTCGCGCCGTCGGTCCAGGGGCGCATGCCCGGCGAGCTCAACACCCTGGCCTACCAGGGCCGCGGTCCCACCGTGGTCATAGCCCCCTGGAATTTCCCCCTCGCCATCCTGTGCGGCATGTCGGTGGCGGCGCTGACCGCAGGCAATCCCGTGATCCTCAAGCCCGCGGAGCAGAGCAGCGCCATGGCCCATGAGCTGTTCCGCGCCATGCTGGAGGCCGGCTATCCGGCCGAGGCGGTGCAATTCCTGCCCGGAGCGGGCGAGATCGCCGGGGCGCGGGCCGTGGCCCATCCCCTGGCCGCCCAGATAGCCTTCACCGGCAGCCTGGGCGTCGGATCGATCATCCTGCGGGAGGCCGCCGTGATCCGGCCGGGCCAGAAACGCATGAAACGCGTGGTCTGCGAGACCGGCGGCAAGAACGCCATCCTCGTCGACGACGACGCGGATCTGGACGAAGCCGTGACCGGCGTGCTCAAGAGCGCCTTCGGCTACGCGGGGCAGAAATGTTCGGCCTGCTCGCGCCTGATCGTGGTGGGGGAGGCCTACGGGCCCTTCCTGGAGCGCCTGGTCGCCGCCTGCCGCAGCCTCCGCGTCCTGCCGGCGGAGTCGCCGGCCTGCGACGTCCCGCCCGTCATCGACGACGAGGCCAAGGCCCGCCTCGAGGCGGTGATCGCCGATCCCGGGCCGGGGGCGCGGCTGCTCTACCGGGGCGAGGCGCCCGCAGGGGGCCGCTTCGTGGCGCCGGCCGTGTTCGAAGTGTCCGATCCGGGGCATCGCCTCATGCAGGAGGAATTCTTCGGCCCCCTGCTCGCGGCCATCCGGGCGCCCACCTTCGAGGAGGCCCTGGACATCGCTGCCGCGACGCCGTTCGCCCTGACCGGAGCCGTGTATACCCGCAGCCCTTCCCACCTGGACGCGGCCCGCGAGCGGTTCCGGGTCGGCAACCTGTACCTGAACCGCGGATCGACCGGCGCCCTTGTGGAGCGCCAGCCCTTCGGCGGCTTCGGCCTCAGCGGCCTGGGAACCAAGGCGGGCGGCCCGGGCTACCTGCTGCACTTCGCCGAGCCCTATTGCGTCACCGAGAACACCATGCGGCACGGCTTCGCCCCCGAAATCGGCTGAAACAGCTGGTTCAAATCATTGGCGGAAAATTTTCCCTTCCGCGAATAACTTCCTCGCTTCCAGAACCGTCTAAACCCGGTGATGTCCACCACGACTTCCATCTCCGCCCTTGGCGTCATCCTGATCGGAATCCTCGGCTTGATGTTGGTGGTTCTCTCCCTGCGCGCGCTGATGGTCCGGAGGAATCCCGCCGTGCCCGGAAGCGATCTCCCAAAAGAACTGGATCGGTTGCTTTCGGATATCGGACGGGGATTGCGGGTCTTGTCCTCGCCGACCCGGGCCGGGGGCTTGTTCTACCGGGAAAAACAGGAGGAAGTGGGCCGATTGCTGGCCGAGATGCAAAACCGGCTGAGGCTTTTGGACGAGGACAGCCGCCAACGCTATGAAACCCGCGCCGGACAGGTGCTGGTGGACGCGGCCCGGGCAGGCATCACCCTGCCCCCCATGGAAACCCCCCTGATTACCGGCTTCACCTCGCGGTAAACCCTCTTTTTCCTCCGTTTTCCCCGTTTCCGAAGCCGGCGAGCCGGGAGCCCACCTCGATTTTTCCTATCTTTCAGGCTTTCCGGAGGCTTGTGCATGATCCTTCCAACCGATCCTACCTCGATCAATCCCGCGGCCCTGCGCGCCTTCGAGTTGGCGGATAAGAGCCTCATGGGCGGGGAATTGACCCGGGAGGAGGCCCTGGCTGTCCTGGCCTGGCCCGACGAGGATCTGCTGACTTTGGTCTCGGCGGCCCACAAGGTGCGCCAGACCTATTTCGGAAAGCGCGGGCGCCTCAACTACCTGCTCAACATCCAGAGCGGCATCTGCCCCGAGGACTGCGGCTATTGCTCCCAGTCCCGCGTTTCCGACGCCCCGGTGGAGAAATACAAGCTGCTGACGGCGGACGAGGTGGAAGCCGCAGCCGAGCGCGCCGTGGCCAACAAGGCCGCGCGCCTGTGCATGGTCGCCTCCATGCGCGGCCCGTCCAACAAGGACGTCGGCGAGGTGGCCCAGGCCGTGCGGCGGGTGAAGGAGCGCTACCCCCAGCTCGAGATGTGCGCCTGCCTGGGCCTCCTGAAGGAGGGCCAGGCCGCCACCCTGGAAGAGGCCGGCGTCGACGCCTACAACCACAACCTCAACACCAGCGAGCGGCATTACGGCGAGATCTGCTCCACTCACGGGTTCTCGGATCGCCTGGACACGGTGCGCAAGTCCCGGGAGGCGGGGCTTTCCTCGTGCAGCGGCGCCCTCTTCGGGATGGGCGAGACCCGGGAGGACATCCTGGACGTGGCCTTCCGCCTGCGCGAGCTGGGAGTGGACTCCATACCGGTCAACTTCCTCATCCCCTTCAAGGGCACCCCCATGGCGGCTCGCGAGGAGCTGACCCCGGTGTATTGCCTCAAGATCCTGTGCCTGATGCGCCTCGTCAACCCCCAGGCCGAGCTGCGCATCGCGGGCGGCCGGGAACTGCACCTGCGCAGCCTACAGCCCCTGGGCCTCTTCGTGGCCAACTCCATCTTCATCGGCGACTACCTGACCAGCGAGGGGCAGGCCCCCAGCCTGGACATCGAGATGATCCGCGACCTGGGCTTCGAGATCGTCGGCGAAGCCCCGGGTGCGCCGGCCCCCGGCGCGGAAGGCGCGGCAGCCGCCCTGGCCGATAGGGTCAGCATCTCCACGCGGGAGATGCGCAAGGCCAAGGTGATGGAGTGACCGGGAACGGGCCCTTCCGTCGACTTCCATGATCGCCATCGTAGACTACAAGGCCGGCAACCTCACCTCGGTCAAGCTCGCGCTCGCCGAGGTCGGCGAGGATTCGGTCATCACCGCCGATCCGGCCGTGCTGGGGCGCGCCGATAGGCTCATCTTCCCCGGGGTGGGCGCCGCCGGGCAGGCGATGGCCGAGCTCGACGCCTCGGGCCTGCGGCCAGCGCTCAAGGCGTTCCTGGACTCGGGCCGCCCCTTCCTCGGCATCTGCGTGGGCTGCCAGATCATCATGGACTGGAGCCTCGAGGACGGGCGCACGCCCTGCCTGGGCTTCCTGCCCGGGGGCACCGGCATCTTCCGGCCTTCCCCGGGGCACAAGGTCCCCCACATGGGCTGGAACCAGGTCACCCCGGCGCGTCCCCACCCCGTGCTGGACGGCATCCCCCCGGGCGCGGACTTCTACTTCGTCCACAGCTATTATCCCCTGCCGGAGCGGAGCGGCGACGTGATCGCCGAGACCGAGTATGGCGGGACCCGCTTCGCGTCCGTCCTGGGCCGGGGCAACCTGGCGGCCTGCCAGTTCCACGCGGAGAAGAGCGGGAAATGGGGCCTGCGGCTGCTGAAGAATTTCTGCGCGTGGGACGGCCGGGACGGACGTTCCACCCGGGACGACCGTTCCACCGGGAACGGCGGGGCAGGCTGATGCTCACCAAGCGATTGATCGTCTGCCTCGACGTCCGGAACGGGAAGGTGACCAAGGGCGTCAAGTTCCAGGGGAACGTGGACCTGGGCGATCCGGTGGAGATGGGCCGGGACTATTACGAGCAGGGCGTGGACGAGCTGGTGTTCTACGACATCATGGCCTCCGCCGAGGGGCGGCCCATCGACATCGAGATGGTGCGCTCCGTGGCCCGCAAGGTGTTCATCCCCTTCTCGGTGGGGGGCGGCATCCGCGACCTGGAGGACATGCGGCGCGTGCTCCTGGCCGGGGCGGAGAAGGTGAGCGTCAACTCCCTGGCGGTGCAGAACCCGGGCATCATCGGCCAGGGGGCCAAGGCCTTCGGTCGGCAATGCGTGGTGCTGGGGATGGACGCCAAGAAGACCGATAAGCCGGGCCTGCCCAGCGGCTACGAGGTGTTCATCCAGGGCGGGCGCAAGGCCATGGGCCTGGACGCGGTGGAGTGGGCCCGCAAGGCCGTGTCCCTGGGGGCGGGCGAAATCTGCGTGAACTCCATCGATGCCGACGGCACCAAGGACGGCTACGAATTGACCCTCACGCGCCTCGTCGCCGAGGCCGTCGACGTGCCGGTGATAGCCTCGGGCGGGGCCGGCAAGCCCTCCCATCTCGCGGACGTGTTCGAGAAAGGTAAAGCCGACGCGGCCCTGGTGGCGTCCATGGTCCATTACGGGGAGCATACGGTGCGCTCCATCAAGGCCGGATTGGCGGCCTCGGGCATTCCCATGCGTGCCTCCTAGGTTACCGCCGC
>CBILQL010000456.1:0-4794 GCA_966238865.1 uncultured bacterium | reverse complement strand
TGGCGGCGTCGCGGTAGGCCACGGCGAAGCCGTCGCCCAGCTTCACGAAGCCGATGGCGCTGTTGTCGGAATAGGTGTCGCCGGCGTCGAGGGAATCGACCTTCCAGACGGAGCCGGTGTCGGGATAGGCGTGGTGCAGGTAGAGCTTGTCGCCGGCGCCGTAGCGCATGAAGGCGATGTGGGGCTTGCCGTCGTCGTCCATGAGCATCTGGACGTAGAAGCCGTAGAACTTGTCGCCGGCGGCGTTGGTGATCTCGCCGGATTCCCAGCCGGATTCCGTCTGGCGCTTATAGAGCAGGTTGCCCTTGGAGACGTTCAGGTAGGCGATGTGGGCCCGGTTGTCCTCGTCGAAGGCGAGGGCGGAATGCTTGGAGACCTCGTCCGCGGAAGAGTCCAGGTTCGACCAGGCCCACCTGCCGCCGTCGCCGAGGCTGGCGTAGGCCAGGTCGCGCGCCTCGTAGTTGGCCCGGGGCGGATCGTCCTGCGGATATTCCTGGAGGTAGGCGGAGACGTGCAGCTTGCCCTCGCGATCGACGGCCAGGTCGGGCAGCCAGTGGTAATGGGCCGCGGTGGTGTCGATGAGGGTCGCGATGGAGGTGTCGGGACGCAGCTCTAGGTGGAGCAGGTCCTTGGGATTGTTCTTGGCCCGCACCCCGGCCACCAGCACGGCGTGCAGCCTGCCGTCGCCGTCGAAAGCGAGATCGGCGTAGCCGTTGGTGAAGATCAGGGCCCGGCGCTTCAGGGTGCTGCCGTCCTGCCGCCAGTAGCGGTGCTCATACTGGCCGCTGTGGTAGGCCAGCAGGTGGATCTTTCCGGCGCTGTCGAGGGCCAGCGAGGTCTTGCCCACGTGGCGGCCGGAGGTGTCGATGGCCTGGAGCTTCCAGGCGGCGGAGGCCGGTGCGGCCACGGCCAGCGCGGCGGACAGGGCGGCGGCGGACAGGACGCCGGCGGACGGAAAGCGGGAGGCGTTCATGGGGCGACTCCTTTCTGGAAACGGGCCGAACCGAACCGGGACGCGACGAGCCCCTTGCCGGCGGCGATTTCCTCGGGGTGGAAGAACCTTAGGACGTAGAGCAGGAACGGGAAGGCCAGGGCCAGCGCCGCGGACCAGGCCAAGCCGGCGGCGGCGGACTCGAATTCCACCGCGCGATAGAGGGCGTAGAGGCCGAGGGCCGCGGCGAAGAGCACGGCCACGCGGCGGAACTCGTAGGCGACGGGATAGACCTTCTGGGAGACGGCGAACATCAGCGCCGACATGGTGAAGTAGGATGCGGCGGCCGCGGCGGCGGCGCCCAGGGAGCCCAGCTGGCGGATGAGGAGGTATTGCAGCGCCAGCGTGGCGAGGCTGGTGCCGAGGATGACGGCGCCCACGAGTTTTGTTTTGTCCTTGAGGTACAGGCCCACCTGGAAAAAGTAATAAAAGCCCTGGAACACGTACGCGAGGAGTATGAGCGGCACCACCTCGGCGGCCTTCCAGAAAGGCCTGTCGGCCATCAATTCCACGAAATCCCCAATGAACAACGCCATGCCGAGCGCCACGAAGGCGAGCGCCGCCACCAGGTAGGTGAAGATGCGCCCGTAGATCCGCGGGGCATCGGGCTGCCTGGCGATCTCGTACATCTTCGCGTCCCAGATGAGCATGAAGGGCTGCATCACCAGGTAGCTCAGCATGTACCCGAACTTGAAGCCCAGGCTGTACACGCCCACCTCCTCGAGGGTGGTGAAGTGCTTGAGGAAGTAGCGGTCGCCGTAGTTGATGATGAACATCCCGATGCTCGAAGGGATGAGCGGCAGCCCGAAGGCCAGCATGAGCCGGGCCTGCGCGGACGAGAAGCCGACTCCGGTCTCGCGGAACGTGAGGAGGAGGAGGTAGGTCGTGTAGAGCACCGCGGAGATGAGCTGGGTGTAGAGGATGCCGGCGACGCCCTTTTCGAGGACCACGACGAAGAGGATGTTGCCGGAAAGCTCCAGCACCAGGCGCGAGAGCGTCACGGCGCTGTAATGCAGCGATCGCTGCTTGGCCCGCAGGTAGCCCATGGGGATGTCGCCGGCCAGGTTGAGCACGAAGGTGCAGGCCGCGATGGCCACCAGGCGGGCGTAGTCCCCAGTGCCGAAGAGGACCGAGGACACGAGGCCGCTCAGGGAGAGCACCCCCAGGCCGCAGGCCAGCCCCAGGCCGGCCACGCAAAGGATTGCGGTGGAGACGACGGCGTGCCGCTCCTTCTCGCCCTCGTGCTTGTAGTAGAACTTGAAGATGGAGCTGTTGATGCCGTTGGCGATGATGAGGCCCATCACCGAGAGCGTGAGGTCGAGCAGCTCGAGGATGCCGTAGCCCTGCGGGTCCAGGAAGCGCGTGTATACAGGGATCATCAGGAAGCCCGCCGCCCGCGACAGGATGCGGGAGATCCCGTAGATGCTGCCGTGCTTGAGGATGGACTTGAGCTGCGCTCCCAGGGACATGATCAGCCTTCGCCTTCCGGACCCTGTTTCCGACGGCCGGCGGCGCCGGCCAGGCCTTCCTTCGCCAGGGTCAGGAGCCCCCGCACGAGGCTCCCCAGCAGCCGGAAGCCCGGCTGCGGATCCATCCGGTCCCACACGGCGAACACCTTGGGCCCGGAGACGAGGCGGAAGAAGTCCCCGAGGGACCCCGCCCGGCCGGCCAGGCAGCGGAGGAAGTAGAGGGCCAGGTCGTATTCGGCGATCCACTTCTTCGGCGGGCCCTGCTGGACCCACGGCCTGGGCGGCTCGCCCAGGAGGTCGAGGTAGGCGGCTTCGCTCAGGTTCACGCCGCAGGCGGTGCCCAGGCGGTGCTGGTCCCAGTGGCGGGGGTTCACCTCGATGAGCCGGTAGCTGCCGTCCCGCGGGTCGGACTTGTACTCGATCTCGGAGACCCCCTGGAACTCGAGGGCCTCCAGCAGCCGCCTGCTGATGGGCTCGATGGCCGGGGTCGGATGGCTTTCCACCACCACGCCGGTGCCGTACAGGGCGGGGTATTGCAGGCGCTTGCGCCCGGTGAACCAGCACACGGCCTCGCCCTTGCCGCGGCAATAGCTGCCGAACACGACCAGGTTCTCCTCGCCGCCGGGGATCCATTCCTGCACCGTGGCCGTCGGCTCCGCCGCCTCGATGCGGGCGTAGAAGCGGCGCAGGGAGTCCCAGTCCTCGATCTTCACGGCCTTCTGCCTGCCCACCAGCTCCCAGATGCCGGGCTTGCGCCAGTGGCTGGCCATGAGGGGCTTGATGATGCAGGGGAAGCGCAGGCGCTCCCGCGCGGCGTCCAGCTCGGCGAGGCTCCGCACCGTGAGGCTCAAGGGGCGCGAGATGCCGCAGCGCTCGGCGTATTCGAAGGTCCGGTCCTTGTCGAGCACCCGCTCCATGATCTCCGGCCCGGCGAAGGGGATGCGGAAGGCCTGTCCCAGCGAGGCGCGGCGGGAGTTGATGAAGTGGATGTCGTGATCCCGGGTCGGGAACAGCACGGGCCTGTCGCCCAGGCGCTTCGCCATGTCGAGGAGGAAGGCCTCCAGCTGATCCGGCTCGTTGAGGGAATCGGGGGCGGCCTGGAACTCGACCAGGCGCGAGTAGTTGCCGGGGAAGCCCCGGTCCGAGCTGAGCGCGTACAGGGGCACGCCCAGGGGCGCCAGGTTGCGGGCGATCCCGAGGCCGGTGTAATGCATGTTGAGGATTACGACGGGGGGCTTCTGCATAGGGGTCAGGTGACGCGCTCCTCGCCGGGCCGGCATGCCGCGTCCATCAGCGCCCCGCCTGGATCTTGAGCTGGTCGAAGGCGAAGCGGGGCGCGTCCTCGTGCCAGGGGGCGGCGCGCCGCTGGGCGTAGGGATCGTCGCCGCGCCGGTTGAGGCCGAACACGGTGGTGAAGGCGTAGCGGAAGCCCGCCGCCTACAGGGCCGCCTTGGCCGCGTCGTCGAAGTCCTCGGGACGCCCGTTGGGATAGGCGAAGAGGGCGACCTCCTTCTGGAGCTTCTCCTCCAGGGTGCGCTTGCAGCCTTCGAGCTGGTCCTTGAGCGCCTCCGGCGCCACCCGGGAGAGGATGGGATGGGTCACCGTGTGCCCCTCCACCTCGAAGCCGTTGGCGTCCAGCTCCCGCACCTCGTCCCAGCTCAGCATCAGCCCGTCGAGGGCCTTGAAGTCGGAGACGCCCAGGCGGCGGTCCAGCTCGGCCTGGCGCTCCAGGCGCAGCGTGTCGGGGATGGCCCGGAAGTGGTCGGCCAGCGCGGACATGGCCTGCTGCCGCTGCGGCACGGTGCCGAGGGGCAGCACCCCGAGTCCCCAGTCGGCGATATCGAGGGACTCCTTGCGCGTGGCCTTGAACACGTAGAACACCCGATCGTACCACAGCGGCTCGCCGCCCTCGGTGCAGCCCGTGGCGAGGAACAGGGTGGCCGGCACGCCGTGCTTCCGGAGCACGGGGAAGGCGAAGCGGTAATTGTCGCGGTAGCCGTCGTCGAAGGTGAGGGCCACGGAACGCGGCTCCAGGGTCCCGTCCTGGGCCCGGCGCATCAGCTCCCGCAGCGGGAGCACGCGGTAGTTCCGCTTCAGGTACTTCACCTGGCCCTCGAAATGCGCCGGGTCCACCGGGCGCAGCAGGAAGGGATCGCGGTTGGTGTCCACCCGGTGGTAGTTGAGGATCTGGTAGGCGGGGCCGCGGCCCCCGTGGCCGTTGCCGGAGGCGGCCCGGGCGGCCAGGCCGAGCAGGGGGCCGTGCAGGCCCAGGGCGTGGATGCCGGTCGCGACGGCATGCTCTAGGACGGCTTTCATGGAGTCTCTCCGGGGTTG
>CBILQL010000455.1:0-4797 GCA_966238865.1 uncultured bacterium | reverse complement strand
TGACGCGGCTGAGCGCGGCGGCCGTGGCGGTTGCGAAGGGGAAGTAGGCAAAGGCTGTTTTTCGTTTTACGTTTTTCGCGGGGAGGGGTTGCTCCCACGCACCTGGCCTGGAACAGGCCCGCAGCGAAAAACGAAAAACTTCTTCCTATTCAATAACGAAAATCCCCGAAGTTTAGACACCGGAGACCCCCAATGTCCCTTCTCACCCTCAAGCCCCAATCCTCCTGCCGCTTCGACCAGGTCTCCCTCGGCGAGGTGATGCTGCGCCTCGATCCCGGCGACATGCGCATCCGCACGGCGCGCAGCTTCCGGGCCTGGGAGGGGGGCGGCGAATACAACGTGGCCCGCGGGCTGCGGAAATGCTTCGGCCTCAGGACGGCCGTGGTCACCGCCTTCGCCGACAACGACGTGGGCCGCCTGGTGGAGGACTTCATCTGCCAGGGCGGCGTGGACACCTCCTATATCAAGTGGATCCCCTACGACGGACTGGGCCGCAAGACGCGCAACGGAATCAACTTCACCGAGCGCGGCTTCGGCGCGCGCGGGGCGGTGGGCATCTCCGACCGCGGCCACACCGCGGCCAGCCAGCTCAAGCGCGGCGACATCGACTGGGAGGGCGTATTCGGCCGGGACGGCGTCCGCTGGTTCCACACCGGGGGCATCTATGCCGGGCTCTCCGAGACCACTCCGGAAGTGCTGGAGGAGGCCATGCAGGCCGCCAAGCGGCACGGCACCGCCGTCTCCTACGATCTCAACTACCGGCCCAGCCTGTGGAAGAACTTCGGCGGCCAGAAGCGCGCCCAGGAGGTCAACCGGAAACTCGCCCGCTACGTGGACGTGATGATCGGCAACGAGGAGGACTTCACCGCCTCCCTGGGCTTCCACGTGGAGGGCGTGGACGCCAACCTCTCCTCCCTGGAGACGGCGAGCTTCAAGAAGATGATCGGGATGGTCACCGCCGAGTTCCCCAACTTCAAGGTCATCGCCACCACCCTGCGCACCGTGAAGACCGCGTCGGTCAACGACTGGGGCGCCATCGCCTGGGCGGCCGGGGAATTCCGCGAGGCCGTCCTGCGCAAGGACCTCGAGATTTACGACCGGGTGGGCGGCGGCGACAGCTTCGCCTCCGGACTCATCTACGGGCTGATGGCCAAGGGCGACCTGGCCGCGGCGGTGGAATACGGGGCCGCCCACGGGGCCTTGGCCATGACCACCCCCGGGGATACTTCTATGGCTAGTCTTTCGGAGGTTGAGGCACTGGTCAACGGTGCGGGCGCAAGGGTTGTTCGATAAACGGAATATTTTCCAATGGCGCAAGGCGCCCGGTTGGTTTTGGGCCCCACCCGTAGGGTGGGAAAGGGAAATTTTCTCGACGAGTCCCCTTACCCCCTCGCGGGGGTGCGGGGCTCACACCTATAGGGCACCCATGTGCGCGCGAGTCCAATCCCTGTACATGTATGATTCAATGTTTGCAGCCATTCCAGCGTTCCGTTCAGCACCTATTTGATTAGCGCAGGGGACTCGCTTTTTCGCCGCGCTGCCGCGGCTCTCCGCGCCAACGGCCGAGCATGTCGAGGAAGGCGCCGGCCCAGTCCGCATGCCACAGGACGGCGGCTCCGTCTTGCGGGGAGCGGCGCTGGACGCCCTTGCCTCCCGCCTTGCCGGCCTTCCCCGCCTCGCCCGCGCTCCTGCCTAGCCCCACGGTTTCGCTCCATCCCGTCACGGACTTGAGATGCGCGATGAGCTCGAGGGAGTTCTTCTGGTGCTGCCTCACGTTGGGGTGCCAGTCGGCGCCGTAGCCTAGTTCGCCCGTTTGGGGCGACAGGGAGAGCACGGTGACGCCGCCGCCCGCCGCCTTGGCGGCGATGGCCTGGTTGTATTTCCGCACCAGAGTCATGGTCGGGATGGGCTTGCCCGAGGCGTCGGAGGGATAGGAGTCGCTGAGCATGGGACCGTCGGCGAGCACCACCGGGACCGCCGGATACTTCGCCCGGATGGCGGCGATGAAGCGGACGCCCGCGTTCACGAAGTCGGCCGAGTCCGGCGCCGGCGCCTTGGCGAAATCGTTGGTGCCCAGGTCGACGACCACCACGTGCGGCTTCCAGGCGAAGGACCAGGCGTCCCCGGGCTTGTCCGGATCGGTGAGCGGCCACAGCCTGGGCATGGTGCCCGCCGTGTCGCCGGTATTGTTGCGGTACAGCCCCCTGCCGGACCAGCATATGGCATGGTGCTCGGCTCCCAGGGCGCGGGCGGCCAGGGCCGCATAGGTGACCCCATGATCCTCGGTGGCCGGGCTGAAGCCATGCTCCTTGACCGAATCCAGGGCCCCGTAGCCGCAGGTGATGGAGTTCCCTACGAACTCGATGCGCCGGTCCGGCCCTGCCGCCGGGATTCCGACCGTCCCGTCCACCAGGAAGGCGACCAGGTTGCCCTTCCCCGACGATACCTCGGTGCGCTTGGACAGGGTGACGACATGGGGGCCCGCGGGCAGGCCGCTGGCCAGCACGTGCAAGGTGTCGGTGGCAGATGCCGGCGACAGGGTCTTCGTCTCCCGGCCGTCCACCTCGACGCGATACCAACTGCCAGGGGATTGGAGCACCACCCGGCACCCCGTGCCGCTGAAGGCGATGGACGCCGATGTGCCGGACCAGATGAGAGGTGCGCCGGAAACGCCGGGGACGACCCGGCCCATGTAGCGGATGGCGGCGCTGTTCGCCGGGACCCTCACCTCCGCGGCTAGGGCGGTGACGGCGGCAAGGGCCAGGGAAAGGATGGCGAGCTTGGGGATCCGGGCGCTGGCCATTCCGTCAGGGGGCTTTCAGCCCAGCCAGTGCTCGCGGCTCCAGAACAGGATGCAGAAGGTGAGCATGGAGAAGCCGAAGAAGGACGTCCAGATCACGAGGGCGAAGGTGGAGGTCCAGCCGATGGAAGCCGCCAGGGCCAGGGAACCGGCCAGGCCGAGAGCGTAGTAGATGATCGCGATGATGCCGCCGACGAGGTTCATATGCGTTGCGTCTCCTGTGCCGATGGGGCCATGGGCCCCAGGCCGGTTGGAAAGGTAAAAAAATCCCTAGAAAAGCGAGCCGTCCTCAAGGGCCCCTTCATTTGGGCGCCCGGGACGGGAATTATATTCTACCTGCGGCCTCCCGGGCGGATCCAGTCGGATCCCCGGGCCGGATGGGGATTCGGAAAGGGCAGAATGCGTAAGACCGGACCAGACCAATGGTGACCATGAAGGACGTGGCCCGCAACGCGGGGCTATCACTCTATACCGTTTCCAAGGTGCTCAACGGCCATGCCAGCGTGCGGGAAGGCACGCGCAAGAAGGTTCTCCTGGCCTGCGAAAACCTGGGCTATGAGCGCAACCCGCATGCCGTCAACCTGGTCAGCCGCAAGACCACCACCATCGGGATGATCGTCTCCTCCTTCACCAACCCCTTCTACGGCGAGCTCATCGAGGCCGCCGAGCGCGAGGCGCGCCGCCGCGGCTACAACATCGTCTACCAATGCTCCTACCTGGACGCGGCCATCGAGGCCTCCATCATAAGGCACTTCCAGGCCCTGCGGGTATGCGGCCTGGTGATCGCCCCGGTGGTGACCAGCGCCAACCGCGCCCTGCTGGAGCGGGCCGAGGAGGATTTCCCGGTGGTCTACGTGGACCGGTACTTCAGCCCCGACAGCAGCTACGTGGTGAACGACAACGTGGAAAGCGCGGGTCTGGCCACGCGCCATCTCATCGAACTGGGCACCGAACCCGCCTACCTCGGCAGCATCCGCAGCGGCCTGAACCAGGCCCTTCAGGACCGCGAGATCGGCTACCGCAGAACCATGGAGGCCGCCGGCCTTCCGCCGCGGCTCATTCCCCCGGGCCACAGCACCGCCGAGCGGGACAACGAACAGTTCGGGTACGAGAACATGAAGGCCGATCTCGCCGCCCGCGAGGCCCCCCGGGGCCTCTTCTGCGCCAACGACTCCGTCGCCATCGGGGCCATGCGGGCCCTGGAGGAGCGGGGCCTGAAGGTGGGCAAGGACGTGCTGGTCGTGGGCCACGACAATCTCAGCTACACCGCCTTCATGAATCCTCCCCTCACCACGGTGGACCAGCCGAAGCGGCAGATGGGCGAGGGCGCCGTCTCCCTGCTGCTCGACCTCTCCGGTGACGAGGAGCGGGAGCTGCCGCGGCAGCGCGTCCTGCATTCCCGGCTGTGCGTGCGGGCGTCCACGGGCGGGGTCTAGGGACACCAGGCTCTCTTCGTAAAGCCCCGCTACAGGATTTCCAAAAAGCGGTAAAACCGAAAACAGCCGGCGTACCGCAAGGTACGCACGGGATTCCGGGACGCGGTATGTGCGGCGCCTCACGTTTCGATTTTTTCCCGTATCTATATTTCAACCCATGCGCTCATTCATAGTGCTTTGGCTCCTGGCATTGGCCGGCATGTCCTGGGGACGGCCGGCTACCGAGGCTCCCCCAGTCAAAGCCGGGAATAGGTCGGCCACCGCGAAACCCGGCTCCCAGCCTCAAGGCCTCGACACCGCCCGCATCCACGCCCTCTACATGGACGGAGAGTTCGATCAGGCCATCGCAGCCTTGGAACACGCCCGCCAGCAGAAAATCCTCCGCACGCGGGCCGACAGCCTGTTCGCCCTCAAGCACCTGGCCGTCATGTACGCCGCCACCTATGCCACCGTGGAAAAGGGCAAACAATACATGGTGCTCCTCCTGACCCTCGATCCCAAAGCCGGCATCCTGGACATGCAGGCCAGTGTCCGACCGACGCATGGGATGAGCGCGTTCAC
>CBILQL010000454.1:0-4798 GCA_966238865.1 uncultured bacterium | reverse complement strand
CCGCGGCCGCCTGGCTGGTCGGCTCCCTGGGGGGATGCGGCGGAACCGACGAGGTGGAGAACCCCGCCGTGACCGAGCTCACCGCCAACCTGCGGGACGGCCAGGGCCGGCCCGCCTCCGGCAACGTGACGGTGTACGCCCGGTTCCAGAACCCCCTCCGGGATTCCCTGCCCCTGCTTTCCAGGCCGGCCGGGGCGCAGGGCGCCGGCTTCCGCGCCGAGGACCTGCTGGCGGCCATGGACTCCGCCTCCCGCGCCGGCGTGCCCTGGACGAACCGGGACTCAGTGGCTTTCAACCTGGTGGGCGCCAGCGGCGCGGAAGAAGGCTTCGGCGGCGACTACCTGCTGGTGAAGGGCCCCTCGGGCCCCTATCTCTTCAAGCGCCTCAACCCTCCCGAGGAGGGCTGGAACGCCGCCGACGGATCCCTGACCACCCAGCTCCCCTTGGCCGCGGCCGTGGCCGGCTACGCGGGCAGCGTGGGCGCGCGGGGGCTGGAGCTGGGGCTCGCGTCGATGTTCATCCCCGGGTCCCCCTACAAGGCCCCAATCCGGCCGGACGGCTCTTTCACACTGGCACGCATCGCGCCCGGACGCTACGACGTGAAGGCCGTGGACGGGGACGGCAAGGTGTATTCCTCGCCCGATTCGCTGGCCACCGATGCCGCCTTCTCCCCTTCCGGGTGGAGCGAGGCCGACGTCATCTGGGTGGACGACTAGACTATTCCCGGATATACCCGAACAGGCTGGGTCCGAAGCGCGTGGAGCCGCCGCGCGCGCGGGAAAGGGAACCGTCCGATTCCCGGATCAGCGCCCCGTCCCTGGTCCAGGCCTGCCCCCGCACCACGTAGGCGCCCGTGGCCAACTTGCCCCCGGCGGCCGACACCGGGTACCAGCACAGCCCCACCCAGGTGGTGTCGCCGGGGCTGGCCTGCCGCGCCGACTCCCAATCCGCGGCCGTGAGCTCCAGCGCCGCCGAACCCACCACGGCCCCGAGATGGTCGTAGAAACTCAGCGCGATGCGGCGCAGGGGCGCGCGCGCGGGAAGGAACAGCACCGGGCCTCCCGCCTCGGCGACCCGGCGATCCGCGTCCCGATCCCGCAAGGGGAGGCCTTTGGGCGAGACCAGGACCAGGGGCGGCAGTCCCACGACGGGAATGAAGGGCCGGCCCCGCGTCGGATTGGCGGCGAAGCGGAAGCCCTGGAGGGGCGGGCCCGCCTGGCCGGGCGGTTCCACGGGGATGAACAGGCTTCCCGCCGGATTGCCCAGGCTGTCCGACGCCGCAGGCCCCAGGGACAGGCTGTCGCCGGCCTGGAAGGCGTAGGCGGAAGCCTCGTCCAGGGGGACCCGGAAACGCGCCCTGCCGTTGCCGACGGCCAGCACCGGAAGGCCGGGCGCGGCGGCGATGCCGAAGGCGCCGAGTCCCGACCGGGCGACACCCCGGCGGCGGCCGAGCAGATCGGCGGCGGCCAGGAAGGCGGCGGACATCTCCTCGGACGTCTCCCATTCCAGGTAGGCGGCGGATGTCCCGCTATCCGACCAGCGCACCCTGGCCCCGGTGAGCGCGGGGCCGACCCCGTCGGCGAGGAGGATTTCCTGGTTGAAGACCCGGCCGAAATAGGTCTGCCGGATCATCGCCGGGACCGGGTCGAAGCCGGAAAGCCCCGGAGGACCCTGCTCCCCGGCTTCCAGGTTGCCGCCCATCCGGCCCGGGCCCGCCGGGTAGGCCCGGGCGATGCGGTCCCTGCCGCCCAGCGGGAACTCCACCTCCAGGCTCGCGGGCAGGCCTCCGGTCGCGGTGTCGAAGGGGATTTCCACGCTCTCCGCGCGGCCGTTGCCCCGGATCACCCCGTTCCGGGCCTTGGCGACGCGGGCCACGGTGAGGGTGATGGCGGCGGCCTTGTCCCCGGATCGGGCCGACAGCGATACCTTCGCGCCATGGGGGAGCCCCTGCGGATCCAGCTCCACGCATTCCGCCCCTCCCGGGCCGGAAAGGACGCGCCCGTCGAACACCCACTCGGCGGGGACGAACGGGGTCGGGGGCGCCGGGTTGCCGCAGGCCGCGGGGTCGGGAGCCTCGAACACCGCCCCGGCGCACAGGCGCGTCTTCCCGGCCACGACGTCCCGGGAGGTGAGCTCCCGGCCGGCGGTGTCCGCGATGCGCAGGGACCGGAGGACCGGGGGGACGGGATCCAGGGGGGCCTCCATCCCGAACGCCGAGCTGCTGGGGATGCGGCTGCAGAAGTAAACATCCAGGTAACGGTAGCTTCCAAGTTTCCCAGCCGACCCCGGGAGCGTGTCCACGGCCACCGTGTCGCCCTTGGGGAAGTGGATCCCCCCGCGATCGACGACGAGGCGGCCGTCCAGGTATACCCAGAGGTCGTCGTCCCCGCGGACGCGCAGGACCTCCCCGCCGCGGGCCCGGAAGCCGGCGTTCATCTCCATGCAGAAGGAGTAGTCGTTGGACCCCGCGAGGCCCGGCTGGACGCTGCGGGCGTCCATGGGGAAGAAGGCATCGGAGTTGAAGGACCAGGCAGGGCGTTCCGGGGTCCCGACGTTCTGAACCGGCAGTTCGCCGCAGGTTGCCACGCGGGCGGCCGCCGGATCGAACCATTTCTCCAGGCTGTCGGAGCAGGCTTCGGAGACGGGACCCTTGCGGGGGATCTTCTTGCCCTTGGCCGGGTCGAAGGCGAGCGAGTCGGCGACCAGCCCGGCCACCCATTCCTGCACGTCGTAGCCGCAGCGGGCCGACATGCGGGTGTCGAACTCCCCGTTGAAGTCGCCGTAGTTCCGATCGAACAGCCGCACGTTGAGCGGGCCCGACCATGCCGGCCCCTGGCCGGGGGCGGCGTCCGGAGGCAGCAGGGCGGCCAGGCCGAGGAGGACCTTCGCGATCCCGCCGCGGCGACCGGTTACGCGCGGTCCCATGCCGGTCCGCGCCCCGTCATTCGATGCCCCCATCGTCCATTCCTCGCCGTCCAGAAACATAAGGGACGGATGCGGCCCCGGGTGGGCCTTTTCAGGCCAAAAATCCCTAAAACCGCGACAAATCCCGGCCGAAGACCTCCGCCTTCACCCAGTCGAAAAGGACCAGCAGCCGGTTGCGCATGCTGACGAGCTTGGTGAAATAGGCGGAACGCCAGAACAGGAAGGCGGCGAAGCCCCGGCCTTTTACCCGGGAGAGGTCGGCCAGGGCGCGGTTGCCGCCCACGTAGGCCAGCATGCCCTGGTGCTTGTAGACGAAGCTCCCGTCCTCCTTGCCGGCGGCGCGGCGCATGAAGGCCTTTGCCAGGTACCGTCCCTGCTGCTCGGCCACCTGGGCGGTGGCCGGATACCCCTGACCCTCCACGTCAGCGCAATCCCCCAGGGCGTAGATGCCCTCGGCGTCCTTGACCCGCAGGCGGTTGTCCACCAGCAGCCGGCCCTGGCGGTCCTTGGGGAAGGGCAGCCCCCGGACCAGTTCGCCCTGGGTGACGCCGGCAGCCCAGACCACCAGGCCGTTCCGCAATGCCGAGCCGTCCTTGAGGCGGATGACGCCCTCTTCGAGGGCCACCACCGGCGATCCGGTGCGGACCTCGATGTTCTGGCGGCTGAAATGGCGCATGGTATAGTCGCCGAGGGTAGCGTCGAAGCCGCCCAGGATCTGGGTGGTGGCCTCGAGCAAGGTGATGCGCACGGACGGCATCAGCTCCCGGTAGGGCTTCCGCAGATCCTCGGCCACCAGGTCGTGGAGCTCGGCGGCGAATTCCACGCCGGTGGGCCCGCCGCCAACCACCACGAACCGCAGCAGCGAGGCCCGCTCCTCTTCGGCCAGGCCGGGCTGGGAAGCCCTTTCGAAGCAGTCGAGGATGCGCTGGCGGATGGCGCGCGCCTCGCCGGCCTCCCGCAGGTACAGGGCGTGCTCGCGCACGCCGGGGATGCCGAAGGTCTGGGTCTCGACGCCCACGGCGATGACCAGGCTTTGGTAGGGCACGGAGTAGGCGCGGCCATCCAGGGCGCCTTCGCAGGCCACGGTCCGGCCCGCGGGATCCACGGAGAGGGCGCGGGCCTGCAGGAAGCGGACCCCGGGGCAGGCCAGGCGCACCGGATCGATGACGCTGCGGAACTCCAGGGTGCCAACCGTGGTGCTGGGAAGCAGGGGCGTGAAGAGGAAATGGTTCCGCGGCGATACCAAAGTCACATCGAAACGGCGGGCGTCCAGTCCGCGGGCCAGCCTGATCCCGGCGAAGCCGGAACCCAGGACCACGACCCGTTCCTTGGCGTCGGCCATGGTCTCAGAGCGAGGCGAGGACTTCGTCCACGTGGCCGCCCACCTTGACCTTGGGGAAGACCTTGGCCACCCGCCCCTGCTCGTCGAGGATCACGGTGGTGCGGACGATGCCCATGAATTTCCGGCCGTACAGCGACTTCTCCTGCCACACCCCGTAGGCTTCGAGGGCCTGCCTCTCGGGGTCCGAGAGCAGGGGGAAGTTGAGCCCCTGCTTCGCCTTGAAGCGCTTGTGGGAATCCACCGAATCGGCGGAAAGTCCCAGCACCACGGCCCCGCGTTCGCCGATGCGGGCCAGGTTGTCGCGGAAGTCGCAGGACTCCTGGGTGCAGCCCGGGGTGGAGTCCTTGGGATAGAAGTAGAGCACCACCTTCTTGCCGCGGAAATCGCCGAGGGTGACGGTGCTCCCGGTGTCGTCCGGGAGGGCGAAGTCGGGGGCGGGGCTCCCGACCTTGAGGGGCGATTCAACCATGGACGTTCCGGACTCCTTCCCTGCGGCGGACTTCGCCGCTGCCTTCTTCGCGGCCGCCTTCT
>CBILQL010000453.1:0-4801 GCA_966238865.1 uncultured bacterium | reverse complement strand
CCGCCGTCCAACCGCGGTCGATGGGCTTCACCACGCTGATCCGCTCCGGGGGAATCCCCAGGAGCCGCGACAGGCGATCGCGCGAGAAGGCGCCGATGGTCAGGAGGCGGTCCGCCTTGGCCGGCATGGCGCGGAGCCACCGGCGATTGTAGGCGTCGTGGCTCGAGGCGGGGATGCCCAGATCTTCCAACGGACCGGCATCGGGCACCATGAGGGCGTAACGGGCCGCGGGCCGCCAGCGGGGCAAAGTCTGGCCCAGGCAAAGCACCGCCGTCGGCCGCAGGCTGCGGATGATCAGGGGGAAGGCGACCTGGCTCCAGAGGCGGAAGGGCCGGGCATGCACGGGAATCGGGCGGCAATGGGGCCCCGGGCGGTAGCTCCCCCCTTCGGGCAGGATCACGCGGATGTCCGCCTCGCCCGAAAGGCCCGCCAGGCCGTCCACGATCAGGCGGGCCAGCCGGCCCAGGCCCGAATCGTTGCGGGTGGCAAGGGCTTCCACCAGCAGCAGGGGCGGGCCATCCATGGCTCCAGGATACTATAATTCCCGGGGTCGGGTCCCCTTTACCGGAGACTCCGGAAGTTCCCATGCTCTGTTTTGCGCGCCATCTCCTGCCCATGGACGGGCCTCCCGTCCCCTGGGGCGGAGTGCGCGTGTCCGGCGACCGCATCGCCGAGGTCGGGACCCGGGAAACCCTGCGTCCCGGTCCGGGCGAGGAAGTGCGGGAATTCCCCGACGGCGTCCTGATGCCGGGGCTCATCAACGCCCATTGCCACCTGGAACTGGGCATGGCCCGCGGGCTGCTGCCCCGCGGCGAGCCCTTCCCCCTCTGGGTTTCCCGCCTGCGCAAGTCCCTGGAGGGATCGGGCGCGGAACAGTACCGCGAGGCCAGCCGGCTGGGAGCCCTGGAATGCCTCAAGAACGGAACCACGACCGTCGTGGACGTGGGGAATTCCGGCCAGGTTGCCGCCGTCCTGGCGGAACTGCCCCTGCGCTCCTTCCCCTACCTCGAGCTCATCGGCCTCGATCCGCGCGTGGCGGCCGATCGCCTGGGCCAGGGATCCGTCTGGCTGGCCGGCCTGGAAAAAACGGCCGGGCTCGAAGACGCCGCGGCGGGCCCGGCGGATCCCGGACCGGACCCGCTGACCCGCCCCGGCGTCACCTGCCACGCCCCCGAGTCCTGCTCGCCGGAGCTGCTTCGCTTCGTGGCGGGCGCGGACGGCCTGCGGGAGGGGCCCTTCACCCTGCACGCCGCCGAGAGCGCCGAGGAGCTGGCCATGTTCGCGGAGGGGAAGGGCGCCCTGCTGGAGTTCTGCCGGCGCATTTTCCCGGGGCTCGCCTGGCCCGAACGCGGCCCCGGCGCCGGGCCCATCCGCTTCCTGCATGCCCGCGGGGCGCTTCCGCGCGGCTCCCTGCTCGCCCATTGCAACGCCGCCGACGAAGGGGAAATCCGTATCCTCGTCGATACCGAAGCTTCGGTGGTACACTGCCCCCTCAGCCGGGCCTTCTTCGGCCATCCCCTGCCGCCCATAGGGCGCTACCGGGCCGCCGGCGTGAACCTCTGCCTGGGCACGGACAGCCTCGCCTCCAACGAGGGCATCAACATGTTCGACGAGATGGCCGCCTTCCGGACCCATTTCCCGGACATCCCGGCCCGGGACATCCTGGCCATGGCCACCCGCAACGGCGCGCGCGCCCTGGGGGTCGGGAATAGGCTCGGAGTGCTGCGGGCGGGCGCCCTGGCGGACTTCATCGTCGTGGCCCTGCGGCACCATCCGGAAAACGACCTGCACGAGGAGATCGTGTCCGAGGCCCGCGACGTCGTCCACGTGGTCGTGGGCGGCCGCGAGGTTGTCCACTAGCCCCCCGGAAGTCTATCTTAAGGTCCATGCCCGCCTCCGCATCCCCTGCCGGCCGCCGAGCCTCCATGCCGTCCGCCTTGCCGGCCATCCTGCTGGCCGGCCTCTGCCTCGCTTCTCCGGCCCGGGCCGAGCACCTGCTCATCCCCATGGATCTCTCCCAGACCGACCACCTGAAGGCCTACGGCATCGCCTACCTGTCGGTCTCGGGGGGCCGGCGCCTGGAATGGCTGCTCAACTACCGCGGCGGCAGCTTCCTGCTGGAGGACTCCCCCATCCTCAAGCGGGAGGCCGCCAAGCGCGGCGTGCTCTTCGAGGTGGTGTCGGACGCCCAGGCCGACCGCATCCACGCCGAGATCGACGGGGCCAACATGGAGCGCGTCCAGCTGGAGAAGGCCCCGCGGGTGGCCGTGTACACCCCGCCGACCAAGCAGCCCTGGGACGACGCGGTGACCCTGGCGCTCACCTACGCCGAGATCCCCTACACCAAGATCTACGATCGGGAGATCGTCGAGGGGAAGCTCAAGGACTACGACTGGCTGCACCTCCACCACGAGGATTTCACCGGCCAGTACTCCAAGTTCTACGCCTCCTTCCGCGGGGCGCCCTGGTACATCAACCAGGTGGCCGCCAACGAGAAGCTGGCCTCCGATCTCGGATTCGACAACAACGTGCTGCTCAAGAAGGCCGTGGTGCTGGCCATCCGCGATTACGTGGAGCGCGGCGGATTCCTCTTCGCCATGTGCCTGGCCACCGCCACCCTGGACATGGCCCTGGCCTGCGCCAAGACCGACGCCACGGACGCCCTGTACGACAACACCCCCGTGCGCCCCGGCTTCGCCAAGGAGATGGACTATACCCTGCCCCTGGCCTTCACCGGCTTCTCGGTGGATCCGGACCCGATGTCGCCGTCCCACGGGGACGTGGATTACAACCAGGTCAACGCGGGGCCCCTCAAGCGCAAGCCCGCCAACGACTTCGTCCTCTTCGAATTCTCGCCCAAGTACGATCCGGTGCCCTCCATGCTCACCCAGAACCACACCGATCTCGTCAAGGGCTTCTTCGGGCTGACGACGTCCTTCCCCAAGGCCCTGGTCAAGAAATCCGTGACCGTGCTCGGAGAGGCCAGCGGCCAGCAGGCGGTGCGCTACCTGCACGGCAGCCTGGGGCAGGGGCATTTCACCTATTACGGCGGCCATGATCCCGAGGACTACTCCCATGCGGTCGGCGACGTTCCCACCGACCTGAGCCTGCACAAGACCTCGCCGGGCTACCGCCTCATCCTCAACAACATCCTCTTCCCCGCCGCCCGGCAGAAGAAGCGCAAGACCTAGGCCGTGCCGGGCGACATTCCGGAAGCATCGCGGGAAGCGGCGGATCCCGCCAGGTCCGCGGAAGCCATGGCGGCCTTGCGGGGATTCTTCGCCCGCCCCGACGTGCTCGAGTGGGGAGTGGCGCCGGCGCGTCGCACGCCCAACGCGGATCGGCTGAAGTCCTGGGTGGATCAGGGCTACCATGGCGGGATGGAATACATGGCCCGCCGCCTGGCCGAGCGGGCCGACCCCGCCGTCCTGCACCCCTGGGCCCGTTCGGCGGTGATGTTCTCCTTTCCCTACGCCGCCCCCCTGGGAAGCTCCCGGGGAGCCTACCGCGTCGCCGCCTATGCCTGGCCCGGCTCCACAGGCTCCGGAATCGTCGGCTCCGGAAACGACGGCACCGCCGCCGTCGGCCGCAAATCCGGCTGGGATTACCATGATCGGGCGCGCGGCCTGCTGCGCGATGCCGAGGCGCGCCTGCGCGCCCTGCCCGGCCTCGCGGAGATGCGCTTCTACGGCTTCGTGGACACGGCTCCGGTGTTCGAGCGGGACCTGGCTTCGGAGGCCGGCCTGGGATGGCGCGGCAAGAACGGCTGCACCTTGAGCCGGACCCGCGGCTCCGCCTTCCACCTGGCCGGGTTCCTGGTCGACCTCGATCTGCCCGCCGCGACGCCTTTGGAGGAGTTCTGCGGCGGCTGCACGCGCTGCCTGGACCAATGCCCCACCGGGGCCTTCCAGGCGCCCGGCGTCCTCGACGCCACCCGCTGCATCTCCTATTGGACCATCGAATCCCGCGCGCCGGCGCCGCCTTCCCTGGCCGGAAGTTTCGGGGGCTGGATTTTCGGCTGCGACGTGTGCCAGGAGGTCTGCCCCTGGAACCGCAAGCATCTCGCCCCGGAATCCCGGCCCGAAGCCGGCGGCAGGATGACCGCCCGGGATTCCGGGGCGGAGCCGGCAGCGACTGAACCCTCCACCGCCTCCTCCGCCTTCCCCGGCGATGCCGGCGGCTGGCTGGACCTGCTTCGGCAGGGAGGCGGCTTCCGGAGCCGTTTCAAGGACTCCCCCCTCGCGCGCGCCGGAAGGCGCGGGCTCCTGCGCAATCTAGCCACGGCGATGGGAAACCTGGGCGATACCTCGGCCCGGGACAAGCTGCGCGAGGTGCTGGAAGCGGAGCAGGATCCGGCCCTGCGGGAGGTCCTGGCCCGCGCCCTGTCGACCTTGGAGGCCCCGGAGGCGGCTTCGCCGGGCCCCGGGACGGCTCCCTAGGGCCCCGCGGGGACTTCGGTTTCCCCGTCCTCTCCTCCGGAACGGCCCCGTGTTTCCAGCTTGCGCCGGGGCGAGGCCTTTCCCTGGGATACGAATTCGTACTGGATGTCAAGGGACGCGTCCTTCACCTCGGGCGGGAAGGGAGGCAGGCGCTTGATCTTCTTGAAGGTCTGCTGGGCCAGGGTATTGAAGGCGGCGGACGGGCTCTTCTCCAGCCAGGTAACCTCCAGAATACGGCCGTCCCGGGACGCCTTGATGCGCGAGACGCTCCTGAGGGGCCTGCCCGCGAGCTCCTTGGGCAGGCGCCAATAGCCCTCCACGGTCTGCCGGACGCGCATGGCCCAGAGCTGAAGGGCCGCCTG
>CBILQL010000452.1:0-4811 GCA_966238865.1 uncultured bacterium | reverse complement strand
ACCCGGCCAGCTCCACGGCCTCCTCCTTGCGGAGGCCGAGCCGCTTGAGGCCCTCCTCGCTCGTCACCACCAGGGAGGCCGCGCCGTCGGTGACCTTGGAGCAGTCGAAGAGGTTGAGATGGGGGACGAACCTGCGGCCGTCGGGCGGGGTCATCCCCAGGGCGAAAAGGTCCGGGGATGCGTTGTGGTGCTCCTGGGCCTTGGGATGAAGGCGCGCGTTCAGGATGGCCCGCTCGTACCACCGTGCCATGCCCTTGCGGGCAGCCTCCGCGCCGTAGCGCGAGGCATAGGCGCCGGCGCGGTCCGAGAACACGCCGGGGAAGAAGAAGGCGTGGCCGTCCTTGCGGTGGCCGTTGAAGTAGCCGGCGCCCGCAAGCACGTCGGCGCCGTACACCGCCTTCAGGGTGTTCTGCACCTCGAAGCCCGCGACGAACACGGTGTCGGCCATGTCGGAGAGGACGCTCTTGACGGCGGCGGAGAGGGCCAGGCCGCCGGATCCGCAGGCGCCCTCAACCCGCGTGCAGGGCCTGCCCTTGAGGCCGGGCACCGCCATGGGAAGGAAGCCGGGGAGGTTTCCCTGCTTGAGGAAGCGGCCGGCCATGAAGTTGGCGACCACGCCCTCGTCGAAGTCCGGGTGCGGGATCTGGGACAGGGTTCCCTGGGCGGTTTCGCCCAGGTAGGACTCGAAGGTGGGCATGGGCTTCTTGGGATGGAACTCGGGACGCCCCGATCCGAAGAACGTGGTCGTGTATCCCGCGGCGAAATACACCCGCTTCCGGGGCTTGCGCAGGGCGGCCATCAGAAGGTCCAATCCGAGGGGCCGTACAGGTGGTAGAAGCCGTTCATGAGCACTTTCTTCACGTCCTCCTGGGAAGCCGCCACGCCGGATCCGACCAGGTTGGCGGAGATCCGGCGGCTGTTGTCTAGGAAGGCGCGCGCCAGGCGGGCCCCCTCCGTGTCCGCCCGGCTGAGGCCGGCGAGGTATTCGGCGATGCGGGCCGCCCTGCCCTTGTCCTTTGATAGCGCGCTCCAGGGCGCATGGCCGTCGGGCGGCGACCCCAGCCATCCGGCCGCCTTGGCGAAGCGAGGATCCGAGAGCGGGACATAGGCCCCGGAGCCGGGATCGAAAACGGCGGTCATGCGGTTGCGATCGTACCTGAAGATCCCGTCCTTCTGCTCCCCGGAGCCGCTCTGGCCGCCCCGGATGCCGGCGTCGAAGATCCGGTCCGCCAGGTCGTGGCGGAAGGTCTCGCCGGGCAGGTTCTCGCCCATCACCTTGAGGATCATCCGGAACACGTCCCAGCCCACGTAGTCGAGGAGCTGGAAGATGCCCATGGGGCGCACCAGGAAATCCTGGGTGGCCCGGTTGACGAGGTGGATCGCCTCCGGCTCGGGCCAGGCCGCGGCCAGCTCCAGCGCGCGGTCGAGGGCGAACAGCCCCTCGCGGATGAAATGCCCGTTGCCGATGAAGCCCGCCACATCGCGGCTGGGAACCAGGGTCTTCTCCAGGAGCGGCCCCAGCTCGCCGGCCAGGCGGACGAGGCCCGGATCGGTCTCCGGCGCCGAGATCACCTCCACCAGCTTCTGCACCGCGGGGGGATTGTAGAAATGGTAGCCGATGATCCTCCCGCCCAGGTCCGCGTGGCGGTCCAGCAGGGAGATCGGGATCGAGGAGGTGTTGCTGAAGTAGCAGGCGTCCGGGGCGCAGATCACCTTGAGGCGGCGGTAGAGGTCCCGCTTCACCTCCAAGTGCTCGAAGACGGCCTCGAAGACCATGCGGGCCCCCTTGGCCGCCGGCACCTCGGCGTCGAAGCGCAGCATGGACAGGGCCCCTTCCACGTAGGCGGCGATGATCTCGCCGTTCTCGACGAGGTCCAGGCGCTCCCGGGCCCATTCCCGCAGCTCGGAGATGCGCTTCTCGGCCGCCTTGACCAGCTGCCCGCGCAGGTACTCGCGCAGGCGGCGGAAGCCGTCCCGGTTGGCGTCGATGAGGGTGAGCGCGTACTCCCCGGAACCGGGCGTCCCGTGCTTCCGGGCGTCAAGGGCGGCCATGGCCTGGAGCAGCACCCAGGCGATGCCGCTGCCCATCTTGCCGGCGGCTCCCAGCACCACGGTGGAGCGCAGGCGCTCCGGCAGGCTTCCGCCGCTCACGAGCCCGCCTCCTTGGGGATACCCCATTTGATCAGCCTCCACATCGTGATTCGGTGGATGGAGAACAGGCTGCGCAGGAAGGCGAGACGGTACCGCCACCAGCCCATCTCCCGGGCCAGGTGGATCCACTCCCCCCTGAGCAGCCAGTAATTCCGCTCCAGGGCCTCCTCGTCCTCGGCGAGGTGTCGCATCATTTTTTGTATTCCGTAGAACTTTTTCAAGCGCTTCTTCCAGGCCCGCTTGCCGAAGACCCACGGGAAATAGTCGATCGCGACCCGCTTCTCGTGGTAGAGGACCTTCCCGGACCTGTCCCTGACCTCCTTGTAGCGGAGCGAATACAGGTTGAAGAAGTGGCCGTCGAGGGCCATCTTCTGCGCGCCGAGGCTGCGCGCCAGGTTCATCCCCTGCTCCAGGCAGCTGAAGTGCAGGAGCAGCAGGAAGGGCTTCTTCTCCCGCGTCACGACATCGTGGGCCCAGCCGATCTTCCGGTACAGGTCGGCCAGGTGGACGGTAGAGGCCAGGGCACCCTGCACCGAGTACTTCTCGGCGTACTTGAGGAAGTTGATCGGCTCCTGGCGGGAGACGTGGCCCTCGCGGGTCTTGGCCCCCTGCATGGTGGTGGCGGTGGCCTGCCCCCCGGTGTTGCCCAGGGTCTGGTTGATGACGACGATGTGGAGGATCGGGTCCTGCTGGTGCAGGGCGTCCTCGACCGAGCGTAGGCCCTGGATGAAGCCGCCGTCGCCGGAAATGGACACCACCATGTCCTCGGAACGCACGTTGTGGGCGAGCCCGGAGGCCACCCCGTGCGCGGTCTCGAAGGCGATGCGGATGTAGGGCAGGTTCCAGATCGAGGTGCGGTTGATCCCCGACATGATGGTGCCGCAGCCGTCCTGCTCGCTCACGTAGATCTTGCCGCGATCGTGCTGCAGGTAGTCGAGGTAGTTGAAGAAGGTGCGGAAGATGTTGATCTGCCCGCAGCCGGCGCAGGCCATGTCGCCGGGCGTGAGGGGCGAATAGCCTCCGCGCCGGTGCTGGGCGATGTACATCGCCTGGATCTTGTTCACCGTGGGATGCAGGCTGAACATGGCCTGGTACAGGCGCTTCTTCAGGGCATAGGCCCGCTTCCAGAATCCCAGCCGGGCCGGATCGCCCAGGGACTTCAGGATCGGGGCGGGCAGGATGCGCTCCCGGAAGCGCTCCAGCGTCTCCACCGGATGGGCCGTGGCCGCGTGGGCGGCAGCGGCGCCCCCGACGGCGCCCACCGGACGCCAATCCGCCGGCGCCGGCGCCCCGGTCGCGCGGGAGATGCCGTCCCGGTAGGCCAGGAACCCGGCCAGGGCGGCCTTCCGGTTCCCGGGGTCGAGCGCCAGGCGCGCCTCCTTGTCGATGCCTTCCACCTTCCCGAGGCCTTCCAGGAGGGAGAGCAGCTCGCGGCCGTCCTCCACTCCCAGGTCGGCGGCCATGGCCCCGAACAGCACCATGTTGGTGCGCGCCGAGTCGCCGAAGACGCGGCGGGCGATGCGCTTGGCGGGGATGGGCACGATGCGGGCCCCGGGCGGCAGCAGCGTCCGGAACCGCTCCGCGGCGTCCGCGCCGCCGTCCAGGATGAGGGTGCCGCCCGGCTTGAGCTGCCGCAGCATGGGCTCGAGGCTCACGTCCCCGTCGAAGGCCATGACGGTGTCGGCCATGATGATGTCGGACCAGTCCCGGATGGGCTTGTCGGACAGCTTGATGCCGAGGGTGATGCCGCCGCCGCGCTGCAGGGCCCCGAAGCCGGCCATGGACAGGGCGTACCGGCCTTCCAGCGTGGCGATGCCGGTGAACAGCGAGTTGAGCTGCAGCAGGCCCTGGCCGCCCTTGCCCACCACGGCGATCTGCCGCACGCCCTCCTCGGTGAGGGGCAGGTCGAAGGCGGCGTCGGTCCTGGGATCGGGGTTGCCGCGGGTGCCGAGCACGAAGGAGTTGCCGGGGGCGTGATCCGCCAGCCAGGCATGCGTCCGGGTGCCCGCGGGGGCCGAAGCCAGGTCGGCGAGCATGCGGAACAGGGTCAGCCAATGGGGAATGGTGACGGCGCGGCCGCCCAGGCCCGCCTGCACCGAGATCAGGGCGGGCGCCTCGGGCGTGTCGTACAGCACCGAGCGCAGTTCCTGGGCGAGGATGCCGCCGCCGCTGTGCCCGGACCAGTTGTTGTACTCCACCAGGGCCACCGCCTTGCATCCCTCCAGTGCGCGGCGCAGTTCCTCGGCCGGGAAGGGCCGGTAGAGATTGATGGACACCACGCCGCAGCGCACGCCCTGCCGGCCCAGCCGCTCGGCGACGTACTCGGCCGCCGACATGTCCGGGTCGTTGAGGCCCACGATGGCGAAGTCCATGGGACCCGACTTCGGGAAGCGCGACACCTTGCCGATGGGCGGACGCCCGGTGAACAGGGAGAGCTCCGCGGCCGCCTTGTCGAAGGCGTCGCCGGCGCGCATCAGGACCTCGTCGATGGCCTGGCGCTGCTCGGCGTAGCGGCTGTCGATGTCGAGCACGCCTACCGAGCGGTCCTCCTGGTCGTCGAAGACGAAGGGGTTGCGGGGCCGTCCCAGGTAGGCGTCCGCCTCCTCCGCCGTGAGCGTCTCCAGATGCCCCTGCTTCTGGCTGGTCAGGGTATGGGTCTC
>CBILQL010000451.1:0-4846 GCA_966238865.1 uncultured bacterium | reverse complement strand
CGAGTTCAACTACATGATCCTCCAGGCCTACGACTTTCTCGAGCTGTCGCGGCGGGTCGGCTGCCGGCTGCAGATGGGCGGCTCCGACCAGTGGGGGAATATCGTCAACGGAATCGAGCTGACCCGGCGGATCGACGGCACCCAGCTCTACGCCCACGAGGATCCCCGCAAGGGCAGCCACCCCCAATGGGGCACGCGCATCTTCAACTACAGCCGCCACGAGGTGAGCAACTTCCTGCTGGCCAACGCCATCTACTGGTTCGAGGAGTTCCACGTGGACGGCCTGCGGGTGGACGCGGTGGCGTCCATGCTCTACCTGGACTATGCCCGGGAGCAGGGGGACTGGATCCCCAACCCGGACGGCAGCAACACCAACCACGAGGCGGTGGAGTTCCTGAAGCACATGAACTCCATCGTGGGCCAGCTGTTCCCCGATCGGCTCATGATCGCGGAGGAGAGCTCGGCCTTCCCGGGCGTCTCCCACCCGCTCGACAAGGGCGGGCTGGGCTTCCACTACAAGTGGAACCTCGGCTGGATGAACGACTTCCTCACCTACCTCTCCAAGGATCCGGTGTTCCGCCGCTACCACCAGGGGCTCCTCACTTTCGAGATGTCCTACGCCTTCTCGGAGCGCTTCTGCCTGGTGCTGTCCCATGACGAGGTCGTGCACGGCAAGCAGAGCCTGCCGGGCAAGATGCCCGGCGACGACTGGCAGAAGTTCGCCAACGTCCGCACCGCCTTCGCCTACCTCTTCGCCCACCCGGGGAAGAAGCTGCACTTCATGGGCCTCGAGTTCGGCCAGTGGAGCGAGTGGAACCCGGGCGTGTCCCTGGAATGGAACCTGCTGCATTACGAGCGGCACAAGGGGCTCCAGATGCTGGTGCGCGACCTGAACCTGCTCTACCGGCAGACACCGGCCCTGCACGAGCTGGACACCACCTATGCGGGCTTCCAATGGGTGGACTTCCACGACCAGGAGAACAACATCGTGTCCTTCCTGCGCAAGGGCAGCGGGACCTTCCCGGGCATGCCCGCCGGGGGAGGCCAGCCGGGACGGGTCGGGGTGCCGGAAGTGGTGCTGTGCCTGTTCAATTTCAGCCCGGTGCCGCGCCACAATTACCGCGTCGGGGTGCCCCTGGAAGGCTTCTACCAGGAGGTCTTCAATTCGGACTCGGCCACCTACGGCGGCGGCAACCTGGGCAACATGGGAGGCAAGCATGCCCAGCCGCAAGGCTGGCACAACCTCCCCTACTCCGTGGAGCTGACGGCGCCGCCGCTGGCGGCGGTGTTCCTGCGGTACATGGCCGAGCCTCCCCAGCCGCCCGGAGCCCCCAAGACATGAAAGGCGCGGCGTTTACGCGGCCGTAGTCCGCATGCGCGGCCGCGACAGGAGGCATCCATGAGACCCCGTCCGACCCTCCGCGCCCTGCTCGCCGCCCTGGCCGTCGCCGGGGCCTTCCGGGCCGCGGCCGGCCTCGCCGCACTATCCCTCGCTTCCCTGCCCCTGGCGGGTTGCTCCGCCCTCATGGAGGCGGCCGGCCAACGCCTGGCCCTCTTCGGCATCGGCTTCGACGTCCGGAAGGTGGACGTCTCCCGGCTGGTCTTCCCCTCCAGCATCTTCGGCATCGCCGATCTCGGCCGCTACGGCGTGGACGTGCGCGTGTCCATCCGGGCCCGCAACGCCAAGCCCGGACGGGCTGTGTTCGACGGCGCGGCCGCCAAGCTCCGGGTGCAGGAGACTTCGTCGGGGGATCCGGCGGCCACCGGCAACATCCCCGCCTTCACCGTGGAAGGCAACTCCGAGACCGTCTTCGACGCGACCTTCCCCCTGCGCCTCGACTCGCCCATTTTCGGCAAGGACGTGTGGCGGAACGTCGTGCGCGGGAAGGACATCCCCTACAAGGTGGAGGCGGATCTGGCCGTGCGCTTCCCGGGAGGGATGCCTGCGGCGGTCAAGACGATACCCGTGACGGTGGTCGCGAGCCAGGTGAACGTGCGGGAGTCGAGCGGGCCGGTGATCGAAGGGCTGATGAAGGCGATTGATTTGGCGTTTTGAGGCGGAGGGGGGGGATTCCCTGGGGAAACCGGGGGTTCGTTTTTTGTTTTTGTTTTTCGTGGGTTTGATCATTCCGGGTTGGAAGCATCCCTGGGGACTCTTCAGCGAAAAACAAAAAACGTAAAACGAAAAGCCTCCGCAGCGCCGACCCGCCCCAGTCTTACAGCCCCAGCCCCTTCAACACGTCCTTGCCCTTCTTCTTGGCCTGTTCCGTCGCCTTCTTCTTCTCGGCTTCGGCCTGGGCCTCGAGCTTCTTGCGCTCCTCCTCGGCCTTGGCACGGGCCACCGCCTCCAGGGAGTCGCGCTTGGCGTTTAGCTGGGCCTTGGCGGCGTCGGTGGTCTTGCGGAGCTCCTCGGCCACCGCGGACTTGGCGCCGCCGGCGCCTTCGGCGGCCATGCGCTTCATGTCCAGGCCGAAGGTGGGGCGCGCCAGGGTGCCGCCCACGGCGAAATAGAGGATGGCCCGGCCCGCCTTGTCCGTCGGGACCAGGCTGGCATTGGCCAGGCCCGGCACCTTGACGGCCTTGGCCAGCTCCGCGGAGAGGGCGCCCGAAGCGCCCGCCACGGTCTTGCTGATCTCCGGAGGCAGGTGGTTCTCCAGGGTGATGTCCAGGGTATTGTCGAAGCCGATGGAGCCCAGGGCGGCCAGGGATCCCACCGGCGAGCTCTGCACGTCCACGTGCTTGACCACCAGCTTGCCGGCCTGCGCCTCCAGGTTGCCGGTGAACTGCGAGAAGGACAGGTCCTTGAGGGAGATGGCCTTGCTCACCTTGCCCAGGGCGTCGGACAGGCCGCGGATGAGGCCGGTTTCCAGGATCTTCCCGTCGAAGAGGCCGAAATCGATTTCGCCCGTCAGGTTGTCGGCCACCGTGGCCGGAGAGCCGTGGGTCTTCACGTCCAGGTCCAGGTTGAACTTGCCGAAGATGGCGCTGTCCAGGCGGGAGAAGCTCTTGAACAGGCGGTTGGTGGCCGGGAGGCGATCGTTGAGGCGGGAGATGAAGTCGTTGGCCTCCACCTTGTCCACCTTGAACTTGAGGCTGAAGCCCGCGTTCGAGGTGTCCTTGAGATCGGCCCGCAGGGTGCCGGAGAACAGGCCCGAGTAGAGCCGTCCCTTGAGGGCGGCGTTGAGCACGGCCTGGGCCAGCTTGGCGTCGGCGGTGAAGTCCGTCATGTCCAGGCCCGCCAGGCGGGTCTTGGCCAGCTTCATGTCGATGTCGGCGTCCAGCTTCGGCAGCGAAGGCCAGGCGGTGGCGGGCGGGGCCTCCTCGGCCTTCGCCTCCTTCTCCCCCTTGGGCATCAGCTGATCCAGGTTGAGGTAGACGCTGGAGATGGTCAGTTTGGCCTTGGTGGTGGCGCCTTTGGCCGCCTTCGGCATCGCCATGGCCAGGTAATTGGTCACCGTTCCGGACACGCTGACATCCGACTCGCCGACCTTGACGCGCAGGTTCTCCTGGATGCGTTCGTTGTCGAGGCGCACCTGCCCCTCGGCGCCGACGGCCTCGGGCAGCTCGGCAGTCTTCACCGACACCGCCTTGAGATCCACCTGGCCCTGCACCTTCAGGTTCTGGGGAGCCTGGGGATCCAGGGGGCCCGAACCGCCCACCTTGGCCGTCACCAGTCCCGAGGCCTGCATGGCCTCGTCCACCAGGGCCATCTTCTGCAGCAGCGGAATGAGCTTGCCCAGGTCGAGCTTCGCGTCCACGGCCAGCGATTGCAGGAACGGCACCGGCTCGCGGATAGAGGTGAGCAGCGCCTCCGCAGACACCGGATTGCCGCCCATGTCGAAGACGAAGCGGGACAGCCGGAGCGAGTCCTTCACTAGGCGCAGGTCGAGGTTGAGGTTCTCCACGCCGGCAGGCAGGTCCTTGTGGCTGGCGGCGCCGTCCTTGACGGTGAGGCGCGCGAAGACGTCGGGCTGGGTGGCGCTGTCCACGACGCCTTTCACCTTGGCTTCCAGGCCGGCCATGCCCTTCACCGTCAGCTTGGCGACGTCCGGGGACAGGGATGCGGGCACTTCCTTCAGCACCGAGGCCAGGCGGATCTCGGGGGCGCTCAGGTCCAGGTCGAGCACCGGGGGGCCGGTCATGAACCGGGTGGCCTCGCCCTTCACCTGGGCGCGGATGTCCTGGAAGCCCAGCTCCAGGGACTTGATCTGGACCCGCTCGGCCGGCAGGTTGGCATGGATATCGTGACGGATGGCAATCTTGATATTGCCCTTCTTGAGGCCCAGGCCCGGGTCGCTGATCTTGATCTCCGAGATCTCCAGCTTGCCCTTGGTGATGACGTTCTCGAGGCGCTGATCCAGGTCCAGGGACACCGCCTGGTTGATGCGATCCAGCACGATTTCCCGCTTGGTCTTGGCGTCGCGGTAGCGCACCCGGCCGTCCTCGAGGATGAAGGACTTGAGGGCCACCGCCGCCGGGCTTTCCAGGGTCGCGGCGCTGTCCTTGGCCGCCTCCGCCACGCTGTCCTTCTTGCCGCCCAGGCCTTCCAGGTTGTTCCGGCCGTCGGCGGCCACTTCGTACAGGAACTCCGGGTTCACCAGCTTGATTTCGTTGATGACCGGGGAGAACTTCAGCAGGGAGAGGAAGTTGATGGACAGGGCCGCTTCCCGCAGCTTGATGCAGGGGTCGGCCGAGAATCCGGGGGCGTTGGCCACGTTGATTTCGTGCACCGACACCTTGATGTTGGGAAAGAGACGGATGGAGACATTGGACACGCTCACGTCGCGGCCCAGGGCCTGGGACCCGTGCTTATGGACCAGGCCCTTGATCTTCTGGGGCGGGGAGG
>CBILQL010000450.1:0-4880 GCA_966238865.1 uncultured bacterium | reverse complement strand
CGTTCGCGACCAGTTCCTCCGCCTCGGCCCTCACCCCCTCCGGAACGTCCACGCAGGGGGAAAGCACGATGGGGGCAGGAGGTTTCGGAGGGGAGTCTTCGCCGGTGAAGCAGGCGGTGAGCAGGGAGGCCGCCGCGATGGCGGCAGCGAGGGAGCCGATAGTGGCGAACCGGAAACGGCCGGGCACGGATCGACGGTGAAGGCGGTCTGCAACCAACATTGTTTTCCTTGCGCGGAGGGACGGCGAAAGGCCGCCCCGGGATATCACATTTGACGCACGGGACGGAGAAAAAGCTACTTAAAAACGGCCCGAAAACGGGAAAACCGCCGGAATTTGGGAAATCCGGGCGAAACTATTCGGAAACCAGGGCCCCGAGATTGATTTTCGAGAAGCCCTTGCCGTCGTAAGTGAGCTGGATGCGGGTTTCGGAATTCCCCTCCACCTCGACCGTCTCGAGGTGGACCGGGCGGTCCCAGAGGAAATACACGTGCCGGAGCGTGTGGCGGGCGTATTCCTCCTCCAGGGTGAGGCCGTCGTAATAATGCTTGAGGTACAGCTCGCGCTTGCCGCCGTAGTCGCCGTCCAGCACCTTGATGAGGGGCACCCCGCTGTGGGCGAAGGAGCGCACCACCAGGTCCTTGATCACCCGCCAGTCGGTCTCCTCCACCGAGAACTCCTCCATGTTCCCCTGCAGCTTGGAGGCGAAGATGTAGAGCTCGGCCTCCTCGGCCACCTGGCCGTTCAGGAACTCGTCCAGGAAGAACCAGTCCATGTGGGTGCGGCGGACCTCGAAGACCTTCTCCATCCCCTTCCCAGCCTTGAGGTCCTTGCGCCACTTCTCGGGATCCACGCTGCGCTCCCATTCGGGGCCGAACTGGCCGGCGTCGTAGCGCTTCTCGATGTTGAGGAAGGTCTTGATGCCCAGCAGGTAGGGGTTGAGCCCCACCGGGTTGGAAGCCAGGACGCGGGCGTTGTACAGGTTGTAGAAGCCGTGCTCGTCGGCGGTGAGGAAGCCGTCCTGGAACAGGCGGCTCATGATGCGCATGTGCCAGAAGGAGGCCCAGCCCTCGTTCATGACCTTGGTCTTGCGCTGGGGCATGAAGTAGATGCTCTGCTCCCGGACCACGTTGAGGACGTCCAGCTCCCATTCCTCGAAGCCGCGGGGGGAATGGCGCATGATGAAGCCGAACAGGTCGGCATCCGGCTCGGCGGGCAGCTTCTTCCTGGCCTTGCGGGCCTCCTCCCGCTTCTCGTCCCAGGTCTTGACCGTCTTCTGGCCGTCGTAGTCGAAGAGGTCCGCGAAGGGGGCGGCCGCCTTGGGCCCCTGCTTCCGGGGCGTCTCCTCGGAGGCCTGCTCGGAGGCGGGCCTGGGGAACAGGTCGCTCTCGATGTGCATCTGGATGGACTGGGCCGCGTCCAGCAGGCGCTCCACCTCGTCGATGCCGTAATCCTCCTCGTACTTCCGCAGGCGCCCGGCGCTCTCGCTGGCCGAGGTCAGCATGTCGCGGCGGGTGCCCTTGAAGTAGATGTTGTTCTTCATGAAGTCGTTGTGGCCGTAGACGTGGGCCATCACCAGCACCTGGATGGGATAGGGGTTGGTGCGCATCAGGAATGCCCGGGAGGGATCGGAGTTGAGCACCACCTCGTAGGGGATGCCGCCGCTGTATTCGTACTGGGTGCGCTGCTTCTCGTAGTCGCGCCCGAAGGACCAGTGGGAGTAGTTGACCGGCAGGTTGTAGGACATGATCTCGAGCATCTTCTGGGCCGGGATCACGTCGAACTCCTGCGGGAAGCAGTCGAGGCCGAACTCCTGGACGATCTTCTGGATGTGGGCGTCGGCCTTCACCAGGCGCTTGATGAGATCCTTCTCGACGCCGTCGCTCATATCCGCTTTTCCTTGGAGAAGAAGACCTTCAGGGCCGGGTACACGTGGCCCTTGTTCTTGAGGATGACCCCGGCCAGGGGCAGCTCGTTGCGCTGGGCCAGGTAGTACTCGAAATCGCTGTCGCGGTAGGAGGTGTAGCGCTCCAGCATGAAGCTCTCCTCGAAGTTCCGCATCAGCTGCTGGCCGTAGGCCACCTCGGTGCGGATCTCCCCGTAGCCCACCATGTTGGGGTTCCGGTCCAGCAGGCGCTTCACGCTCTGCATGGTCTTGGCCGGATCCCAGTCCTCGCCGTCGGAGAAGTGGAAGGCGTAGATGTTCCACTTGGCCGGCGGATAGTCGGTGTCGATGAGCTGGCAGGCCATGTCGTAGGCCGAGGCGCAGATGGTGCCGCCGCTCTCCCCCTTGTGGAAGAACTCGTCCTCCTCGACCAGCTTGGCCTCGGAGGTGTGGGCGATGAAGCGGATCTCCACGTTGCGGTACTTGTGCTTGAGGAACTCCACCATCCAGAAGAAGAAGGAGCGGGCCAGGTACTTCTTGGTGGTGGACATGGAGCCGGAGACGTCCATCATGGCCAGGATGACGGCGTTGCTGTGGTGCTCCAGGTTCTCCTTGACCACCCGGTAGCGCAAATCCTGCCGCGAGATGAAGGGCTTGAGCTTGTCCTCCTGCCCGGCCAGCTCGCCTTCGGGGTCGGCCCCGGTGAGGATGTCCAGGGCCTTCTGGTAGTCGCCGCGGGTCTTGTTCAGGGCCTGCCGCACCAGCTCCACGGGCTTCCCGGTGCGCTCGTGCAGCACCTGCACGGAATCGGCGGTGCGGCGCAGGGCCTCGCGCACGCTCCGCTTCTTGTCCAGGTTGGGCTTGAGGCCGTGCTTCTCGATGTCCTCGAAACTCCACCCGGCGCGGATGACGGTCTCGGCGATCTCCTTGCGCCGCAGGTCGGGCAGCTGGAGGTCGTCCATCATCATCTGGATGAGCTCCTCGATGTCGACCTCGGTCTCCATGTAGTCCTCGCCGGCCGCGTCGGCGGGTTTGCCTCCCTTGCCCGGGCCCTGCCCCTGGCCCTCGCCCGGCGCGGGACGTCGGCCGAGGACGTCGCCCTTGTTCTTCTTGCCGTGGCCGAGGCCGTACTGGCCTCCGCCCTCGCCCTGGCCCTTGCGCTTGCCGTAGATGAACTGGTAGGACTTGATGCCGCGGATCGGGATCTTGACGGTCTGCCCCTTGCGGCGGGAGATGATGCTCTCCTCGGAGATCACGTCCGCGATGTTCTCGCGGATGGAATCCTTGATTTTCTTCTGATGCCGGGCGACGTCTTCCTGCCCGCGCTTGCTGAAGTCCCAGTCTACTTCACGGACGGTCATGGGGACCTCGGGGAATAAAAGGTGGGAAAACGGCGGGGATCCCGGTTTTTTGTTTTCCGTTTTTCGTTTTTCGTTTTCGGTGGGATACCTGGTCGGCGGCGGTTATGCGCCCTGCAGGGGACCCAGCCGCCCATCTCTTCCGCATTGTGCTCCCGCGAAAAACAAAAAACGTAAAACGAAAAACGTCTTCCTTGATCAGCCCTACTCTTCCTTCCGCAGCACCTCGCCGACGTATTGCAGCAGGCGCTCCGCGTTCTTCTCGCTGTACCCCTTGTCCCGGAGCGATTCGATCGCGTCCTGGCGGCGCTTCATCGTCTTGGGATCCTTCTTGTTCGGGTCGGCGATGGTGAGGCTCACCACGTTCTTCAGGTCGGCCATCAGCTTGCGCTCGATGGCCTCGTTCAGGGGCTGGTAGCTCTTGAAGTCGAAGTCCTTGCCCTGGTCCATGGCGTCCGACTTGAACACGAAGATGCCCTGGCGGAACTCGCGCTTGGCGTTCTCGGAGACGCCGATCATCTCCTCGATGGAGCGCATCAGCTTCTCGTCCGGCTCCTGCGCCTCGCCGGTGACCGGATCGGTGATCTTCTTCTTGAGGCAGAAGGAGGTGGTGTTCTTGATGTAGTTGTCGAAGAGGGACTGGGCCTGGTCCTCGTAGGCGTAGAGGAAGGCGCGGTTGACCTCCTTCTTGGCGATCTCGCGGTATTCGGCGTTGACGCTGCCCTTGTCGGCCATGAGCAGGCGCAGGTAGCGCTCCGCCTCCTCCTCCGAGAAGCCGATGTGGTGGCCGAAGTTGTTGCGCAGCGACCGGATGATGTCGAGGGGCATCACGCTGCCCTCCTTCTCCTTCTCGGAGAGGGCGACGTTGATGGCGTTGACCACGAACCGGGGCGAGATGCCGAACATGCCCTCGCCCTTCTTCTTGCCCTCGGCCTTGAGGGCCTTGAAGTCCACCGGGTCCTTCTCCTGCTCCATCACGGCCTCGCCGTTGTAGTACTTCATCTTCTTGACGAGGTCCGGGCAGAGCGAGCTCTCGGTGAGCCGGGTGAGCACGGCGAACATGGCGGCCACCTCCAGGGAGTAGGGCGCGATGTCGATGTGCGAGAACTGGGAGGCGGCGATCATCTTCTTGTAGATCTTCACCTCGTCGTCGACCTTGAGGTTGTACGGCACGTAGATGGGATACATCCGGTCGTGCAGCGCCTCGTTCTCCTTGTTCGCCTTGAACTTGTCGAACTCGGTCTGGTTGGTGTGGGAGAGGATGACGAGGTCGGTGTAGATCTGGGGGAAGCCCGGCACCTTGATGAGCTGCTCCTGGGCCACCGTGATCAGCACGTAGTGGAACTTGATGTCGCACTTCAGGATCTCGATATACTCGATGAGTCCGCGGTTGCTTATCTCCAGCTCGCCGTCCAGGCTGTAGGCGCGGGGGTCGGTCTCGCCGTATTCGGTGATCTTGGAGAAGTCCACGTGGCCGATGAGCTCGGAGATGTCCTGGTTCTTGGGATCGCTCGGCTGGAAGGTGCCGATGCCGCGGCGGCCGCGCTCGGAGAGCGTGGTCTGCTTCACGCGCACCTTCTCCCACAGCACGTTGCCCTTCCCGTCCTTGAACTCCGGATTGTTGAGCAGCCTATGCCGG
>CBILQL010000449.1:0-4882 GCA_966238865.1 uncultured bacterium | reverse complement strand
CCCTGGTGCTGGCCGGCCGGGTGGGAAGCGCCATCGCCGCCGAGATCGGCACCATGAAGGAGAAGGAGGAGCTGGACGCCATGACCGTCCTGGACCTCGATCCCCTGCGCTACCTGGCCCTCCCCCGCCTCCTGTCGGGCCTTCTGGCATTCCCGCTCCTGACGGTGATCTCCGATTTCCTCGCCATCGTCGGCGGATGGCTGGTCACCAACCTCATCCTCAAGGTCACCACCGCCACCTACGTGCAGGGGCTCCGCTTCATGTTCCTGGGCTACGACGTCTGGATCGGCCTCGTCAAGGCCATGGTGTTCGGCGGCATCGTGGTGCTGATGGGATATTTCCACGGCGTCCGGGCCGGATCCGGGGCAAAGGGCGTGGGCCAGGCGAGCATGAAGAGCGTGGTGAGCAGCTGCGTCTTGATCCTGGTGATGGATTTCGTGATTGTATACTTGGCGTATTGAAGATGAAGATGTTTTTCGTTTTTAGTTTTCCGTTTTTCGCTTCGGGTATGTTTCCGGCAGGGCTGGCAAGAGCGCCACTGCACCGCGAAAAAAGGAAAACGTAAAACAAAAAACGAACCAGAAGGGTCCCCACCGAGTGTCCTCCCCCAACCTCATCGAGCTCCGCCACCTGCAGAAGTCCTTCGGGCCCCAGAAGGTGCTCCGGGACGTGGTCCTCGACATCCGCAAGGGCGAGACCATGGTCATCATCGGGTCCTCGGGCGGGGGGAAATCGGTGATCCTGAAGCACATGATCGGCCTGCTCCAGCCCGACGGCGGCGAGGTGATCGTGGACGGCAAGGTGATCAGCAGCCGCGGCCACATCGACGTCAAGACCATCCGCAAGCGCATGGGGATGCTCTTCCAGGGGGCCGCCCTGTTCGACTCCATGAACGTGGGCGAGAACATCAAGTTCGCGGTGCGCGAGCACGACAAGCGCCTCAAGGAGGCCGACCTCGACCGCATCGTCACCGACTGCCTGCACATGATCAACCTGAACCCGGACTTCCGGGTGAAGATGCCGAGCGAGCTGTCCGGAGGCATGAAGAAGCGCCTCGGCCTCGCCCGGGTCATCGCCCTCAACCCGGAGATCATCCTCTACGACGAGCCCACCACCGGGCTCGATCCCATCACCTCCGACGTCATCAACGACCTCATCATCGACATGCAGAAGAAGCTCGGGGTCACCAGCGTGGTGGTCACCCACGACATGGTCTCGGCCTACAAGATCGCCGATCGCATGGCCATGCTCCTGGACGGCCGCATCATCTTCGTGGGCACCCCCGAGGAGGTGCGCGCCACCACCAATCCCTACGTCCAGCAGTTCATCCGGGGACAGCGCAAGCTCCTGGCGGAGGCGGATTAGGATTGGCAGGCGGAGCCGTGGGGCTTGTCGTCCTGGGGGGCCAGGTTTTATAGTTTTCTAACCATGCCCACCATCCACATCGAGATCGCGCAGGAGAGCGCCTTCACCCGCTTCGCGTGCACGGGCAAGGCCAGCCTGGAAGGGTTCCGCGAAATCGTCGAATGCATCCGCGCCACCATGGCCGAACCGTCCCGCGGCCACAAGGTCTTCGTGGACGTCACAGGCGTGGAGGGCGAATTGCCGGAATTCGAGAAATTCACCTTGGGAGAATTCATCGCCTCGCGGCTGGGCGGCCTGCGGATCGCCGCCCTGTTGAATCCCCGGACGCCGATCACCCGCTTCGGCGAAAACACCGCCGTGAACCGGGGCGCCACGCTCCTGGTGGGCTATGTGGTGGAGGAGCTGTTCGAATGGCTCGCCTTGCCCATCCCGGCCGATAGCGGCCACTTCAGCGCCCCCTGATCAGCATTTCCCCGTTGCCGGCAGATCCGCGGCATCCGGCCCGCCTGCGAAAAAGACTGCACATCCGAGCCCTATCCCCGCTTTTTTACTAATTTCGGGGAATGGCCACGTCTCGATCCAAAGCGAAATCCCAGGATAAAACCCTTTTCGCCTGCCGGGAATGCGGCGATACCACCTCCAAATGGACCGGGAAATGCCTGGCCTGCGGGACCTGGGACAGCCTCGTGGAGATGTCCGCCGACGCCCTGGCCGGCGCCCCGGAGGCCCAGGCGCAGAAACGCGGCCTGGGCGAAGCCGGGCGGGCCCTGCGGCTCAAGGACGTGGAGACCCGCGATCGCCCGCGCATCCCCACGGGAATGGGCGAATTCGATCGCGTGCTCGGGGGCGGCATCGTGCCGGGATCCCTGGTCCTCATCGGCGGCGATCCCGGCATCGGCAAGAGCACCCTGCTGCTGCAGATGGCCACCGTGCTGTCCGCGGCCGACGTCCCCGTACTGTACGTGACCGGCGAGGAGAGCCTCACCCAGCTCAAGATGCGCGCCGAGCGCCTGGAAACCCCTTCGCCGGACCTGTTCGTTCTGCCCGAGACCGACCTGGAGGCCATCTTCCGCCAATGCCAGGAGACCCGGCCCAAGGTCCTGGTCATCGATTCCATCCAGACCATCTACAAGCCGAGCCTGCCGGGCTCGCCGGGCTCCACCACCCAGCTCCGGGAATGCACCCTGTCCCTCATGGTCCAGGCCAAGAGCACCGACACGGCCATCTTCATCGTCGGCCATGTCACCAAGGAAGGCGTGCTTGCGGGCCCGCGCATGCTGGAGCACATGGTGGACACGGTGGTCTATTTCGAAGGCGAACGGCACGGCGCCTACCGCATCCTGCGGGCCGTGAAGAACCGCTTCGGGGCCACGAACGAAATCGGAGTCTTCGAGATGGCCTCGGCGGGGCTGAGCCAGGTGGAGAACCCCTCCCAGGTCTTCGTGCACAACCGGGGCGAACGCGATCCCGGATCGGTGGTCTCCTGCACCATGGAGGGCACCCGCCCCATCCTCATCGAGGTGCAGGCCCTGGTCTCGCGCAGCAACTTCTCCATGGCCCAGCGCGTCAGCATGGGCCTGGACTCCAAGCGGCTCACCATCCTCCTGGCGCTGCTGGAGAAGTTCGCCGGCATCGACATAGGTCCCCAGGACGTCTTCGTGAGCCTCGCCGGCGGCTTCCGCGTGGAGGAGCCCGCCGTGGACCTGGCCGTGGCCTCCGCGGTGGCCTCCAACCACCTCGGGAAGCGCTGCCTTCCCAACACCCTGGCCCTGGGGGAGCTGGGGCTGAACGGCGAGCTGCGCGCGCTGCCGAACGCGGAGGCGCGCGTCAAGGAGGCCCTCCGGCTGGGGTTCCGCTCGGTGGTGCTGCCCAAGGTCCTGCAGGGGAAGGTCAACCTGCCCGGCGCCGACTGCCATTTCGTCCGCAAGCTCGGCGACGCCTTCGAATTCATCTATCAATAATCGGTTACGCACGGATTGTGCGCGCCGCCCGGCGGGCAGTCGTCCCCCATCCCCGCGAGCCTGGAATACATTTCCAAGGGCATGGAATCGTTGCGCGTCCTGTTCATCGAGGACTCTCCGGAGGATTGCGAGATGCTGGCGCTGGAGCTGGAAATGGCCGGCTACGGCCTGCTCCGCCGCCTCCGCGTCTCCACCGCCGCGGAACTGCGCTCGGCCCTGGTCACCGAGGCCTGGGATCTCATCCTCGGGGACTGGTACCTGCCGGCCCTGGATGGCATGGAGGCCCTGGCCCAGGTGCGTGAACTGGACCTCGACACCCCGTTCCTCATGATCTCGGGCATGGCGGGCGAGGACGTGGCCGTGGCCGCCATGAAGGCCGGGGCCAACGATTTCCTGGTCAAGGGGAAACTGAAGCGCCTGGGACCGACGGTGGCGCGCGAGCTGCGCGAGCGCCGGAGCCGGGAGGAGAAGCGGCGGGCGGAAGCCGCGCTGCGGGAGAGCGAGGAGCAGCTGCGCCAGGCCCAGCGCATGGAATCGGTCGGGCGGCTGGCGGGCGGCATCGCCCACGACTTCAACAACATCCTCTCGGTGATCTCCGGATACGCCAATCTGCTGCAGATGAAGCAGGCCCGGCTCGGAATGGCCCATCGGGAGCTGGCCGAAATCGAGAAGGCGGTGAGCCGCGCCTCCACCCTGGTCAAGCAGCTCCTCACCTTCAGCCGGCGCCAGGTGGTGAGGCGCCAGACGCTCGACCTCGGCGTCGTCCTGGGCGAGATCCGCCCCATCCTGTCGCGCATGCTCGGCGAGGACGTGGTGCTGGAATCGAGGATAGAGGAAGGGCTGCCCTGCGTGCACGCCGACCGCGGGCAGATCGAGCAGGTCATCTTCAACCTGGCCGTCAACGCCCGCGACGCCATGCCCAAGGGCGGGCCCCTCCAGATCGAGATCGGGGCCTGCACCTTGGACCCGGCGCATTTCCGCGAGGACGAGAAGGCTGCGCCCGGCCCCCATGTGCGGCTCAGCATGAAGGACTCCGGCCTGGGCATGGACGCGGATACGCTCTCGCGGATTTTCGAGCCCTTCTTCACCACCAAGGGCGAGGCCCGGGGATCCGGCCTGGGGCTTTCCACCGTGTACGGCATCGTGCGCCAGTCGGGCGGCACCATCCGGGTGCAGTCCATCCCCTTCGCGGGAAGCGTGTTCACGGTCTACCTGCCCGCCGTGTCCGCCGACCATGCCGAGTCCCGGGAAGAGGCCCGGACGTCGCCGGTCCGCAGGCCGGCGAACGGCGAATCCCTGCTGCTGGTCGAGGACGACCAGGATTTGCGCCGGCTGGTCAAGGACCTGCTCGTGACCGAGGGCTACCGGGTCCTCGAGGCTCGGGATACGGAAGAGGCCCTGGGCTTCGCTCACAGCGCCGAACTGGAAATCGATCTCCTCATCTCCGACCTCGTGATGCCCGGCCAGCACGGCGGCGATCTGGCCGAGTCCCTGCTCTCCCTGCGGCCGGGATTGAAGGTCGTCTTCATGTCGGGATACACGGCCGATGCGCGGGC
>CBILQL010000448.1:0-4892 GCA_966238865.1 uncultured bacterium | reverse complement strand
AGCAGCGCGCTGATCGTCGCCATCACCTCGCCCTTCATCTCCCCCTGGCTGCCGAAATCGCCCGAGGAGCTGGCGTCCACCACCAGGATGACGGTCAGCTCGCGCTCCTCGGTGAACTTCTTCACGAAAGGCGCCCCGTGGCGGGCGGTCACGTTCCAGTCGATGTCGCGGATCTCGTCCCCGGGTACGTATTCGCGCACCTCGGCGAACTCCATGCCCCGCCCCTTGAACGAGCTGTGATAAGCCCCGGACAGCACCGAATTGACGATGCTGCTGGTCTTGATCTCGATCTGGCGGACTTTTTTGAGGACTTCTTTGGAGATCATGTTCTGGAGCCGCTGGTTCCCGGGGTTCTGTGTGCTGTTATCCGTTTTTTGTTTTCCGTTTTTCGTTTTTCGCGGGGGGAGGGACTTCGAACCGCAGGTTCGCAGCCGGCCCTACCCACTGGGATTTCCCCATCGGAAAACGGAAAACAAAAAACGGAAAACCTCTTTGCATCCCCTACGGAACCTCCACCGAGTCGAAAATCCTCTGCACCACGTTCTCGGCCTTCACCTCTTCCGCCTCCGCCTCGTAGCTGAGTATCAGACGGTGCTTCATCACGTCCATGCCCACCGATTTGATGTCTTCCGGGGTCACGTAGCCGCGGCCGCGGATCAGGGCGTGGGCCTTGGACGCCTTGGCCATGCTGATGCTGGTGCGCGGCGAGGCGCCGTACTCGATGAGGCCGGCGACGTCCTTGATGCCGTGCCCGGCGGGGTCGCGGGTGGCGGCCACGAGGTTGATGATGTAGTCCATGATCTTGTCGTCCATGTAGACGTCGGAGACCAGCTTGCGCGCCCGCAGGATGTCCTCCTCGGTCGCGATCTTGTTCGCCTGGTGGATGCCCTGGCCGGAGACCATGTTGACGATGGCCTTCTCCTCCTCCTTGGTGGGGTAGGTGAGGCCCACCTTGAGCATGAAGCGGTCCACCTGGGCTTCCGGCAGGGGATAGGTGCCCTCCTGCTCCACCGGGTTCTGGGTGGCGAGAACCAGGAACAGGTGGGGCAGCTCGTAGGTGGTGTCGCCGATGGTGACGCGCTTCTCCTGCATGGCCTCCAGCAGGGCGCTCTGCACCTTGGAGGGCGCGCGGTTGATCTCGTCGGCCAGCACGATGTTGGCGAAGATGGGCCCGCGCTTCACGTGGAAGTCCCCGGACTTGGGGTTGAACACCAGGGTGCCGATGAGGTCGGCGGGGAGCAGGTCGGGGGTGAACTGGATGCGGTGGAACACGCAGCTGACGGCGTTGGCCAGGGCCTTCACCGCCGTGGTCTTCGCCAGGCCGGGCACGCCCTCCAGCAGCACGTGGCCGTCGGCCAGCATGCCGATGAGCAGCTTCTCCAGCATGTTGCGCTGGCCGACGACGCTGCGGCCGATCTCCTCCATGATCTTCTGGATGAAGGCCCCCTCCCGCTTCACCTTCTCGGTGAGGGCCTGCATGTCAACCTTGCTCGCGACCATGTCAATCTTCTCCGGGTTCGTCGGTTATCCTGAGGCACTTCCTGAGGGAGCGGTAGGCGTCCTGCAGCTCGTGGGGCTCCTTGTGGCCGCCCGCGAAGCGCGCGTGCCGGAACAGCTCGCGCATGCCGGCCCATTCCCCCTCCGCCGCGGGGTTCCCCGCGAGGTACCTGTCCAGCAGCGGATCGAATTTCGCCGAGGCGCCGTTTCCGGCGGCTGCCGCCGTGCCGTTCCCGGCCGCCGCTCCTTGCGCCGCTGCCGCCCCGCCCGCACGGGAGGCTGCGGGGTCGCCCCCTCCCAGCTCCTGGCGCAGGTGGCGGATGCACAGGGATTCCATCTCCTCGAGGATGGCCTTGCTCGCGCCGGGCGTCCCCAGGGAGGCGGCGCGCAGGCGCGCCTTGAGGGCCAGCACCTCGGGCCTCAGATCCTCCCGGGACGGGGCCCGGCCGGCCTTGCGCTTGCGGGAGGCCACCTTGTACGCCGACCACGCCAGCGCGCCGGCGGCCGCCAGGGCGAACCAGCCCGCCAGCAGGCGGAACCAGAGGGATTGGGAGAGCGGCGTCCGCGCGGGGCCGATGTCGAGGTGGGCGGTGGGCACGAAATGGCTCTGCTCGTTCTGGGATAACCCCGTGAGGTAGCGCAGCTTGAGCGAGGCGGCCTTGCCGCTTCCGGGCGTCCGGGCGCGCAGGCGGTAGACGAACTCCGAGCGGTTGCCGATGCCCTGGGCGGTGGCCAGCTTCTTATGGGAGGTGGCCTGCCCGAGCACCTGGAAACCCTGGAAGTCCAGGCTGTCCGGGGCCAGCACCATCACCGGGACGCCGGTTTCCGGCCATTCCACCCGGAGCACGTAATCGAGCGAATCGCCTACCCGGGCGGCGGGGACGGAAAAAGCCGCCGCCGCCGACAGGTTCACCACCTCGACCCCGGACTCCACTCCCGGACCGGAGGAGTCCGGGCCCGGACCAGAGGTGTCAGGGGCGGCGAGACCGGCACTGAAAGCGGCGCCCGCGAGCCACGTGACGAGCGCGAGGGAAAGGAATAGCGGAGCGGTACGGCGGCTCCCGGGACAATCGTTTCTCATAGGCTCCAGGGCATGCAAAAAGCGGTATGAATCTAACAAATATGGATATAGGAAACCTCCAATCCGGGGGATTTTGGTGGTTACCCGATAGTAAGTAAAGGGTGCGGCTTCACTCCGCGTAGAGGAGATGGCGGAGGTCGAACTCGCCGCCCGATAGATTGACGAATTCCAGGGACCGCTCCCTGCTCACCTCGTCCTTGTAGAGGAGCTGGGTTTTCAGCTGTCCTCCACCTGCGTCTTCGGGGTAATGGCTCGACAAGGTGTCGATAACGACTCCGTCCAACGAAATCAGCACATCCGATTCCAGGTCCTTCGCGAATCGGAAGAACGCGGTCGCTTCCCTCGCCCGGGTCCGGACGACCAACCTGTCGCCCTTGGCATGCGACCGGAAACTGTACCGCTGCTTGCCGTCGCCGGCAAGGTCCCAGCCCTGCCTTTCCCGGACCTCGAGCAAGGCCGTCCCCGATGCGAGGATCCCGGCATGCTGGTACAAATCGCTCGCGAGAAAAGGCGGGATCGCCACGGGACCGTCCGGGCTGCTGTCGATCGCGAAGGCCGCGCGCTTCAGGAAATCGTACAGAAGATAGCCGCCGACCAGATGACCCTTGTCATTGGGGTGCAGGTTGTCCGCTTCCAGCTCGGACCAGGGCAGGATCCCGGCCTCGATGAGCGGCCAGCAGGCATCGCGGTAGCTGATCACCGGAAGCGAGTAATGCCTCGCGATCCGCGCATGCACCCCCTGGATGAGGGTGTCTCCGTTGCTGTTCATGGTCTGGAACAGGAGGACGGGGACGTCGGGATCCTGGAGCGAGCGGCGGATCAAACCTTCGATGGCGGCCGCCGCGCCGGCGGGATCGGCCGGGTCGTCGTTCACGGCGAATTCGATCACGACCATGTCGGGCCGTCCGTCCAGCAGGTCTTGCTGCACTCTGGAGCAGCCGAAACGGCTGTTCGTCGCGCTGACTCCCGCGTTCAATTCCACGATGTGGGCGAGCGGGAAGGTCTGCCGCAGGAATCCGCAGAATCTCGAAGAATACCGGGACGGAAGAGATGTCGCGACCGCCCCCGCGGTAATCGAGCCCCCGATGAATCCGATGCTCACCGGCTCCCCGGCGCGGCACTTCGACAGGAAGCGGCTTAGGCGGAAGTTGTTGCCGGTTTCGAGGATTGCGCGGCCGGAAACCGTGTTGTCTGGGAGGAGGGCGCCGGAAATGGAGAAGGCCGTATCCCACCAGACGACAGGACTGGCGGGATCCGTCGGAGCCGGCCGGCAATTCCAGAGGAACGGCGGCGCTATCAGGACGAGAAGGAGTTTTCCGACCAGAGTCGGGCGGGTCCGGCCTTGGGCCTGTATCAGTCTGTCCTGCATGGGCATGCCGATAATCGACGCTGACCGGGAATATAACGAGAACCGGCGGCGAAAATCCCTCCGTCCGATCGCCGAGCCGGGAATCAGGGAATGCGGCTCACCGGTCCTCATTCCGCGTACAGGAGATAGCGAAGATCGAACTCGCCGCCGGAAACATTGACGAATTCCAGCGTCCGTTCCTCGTCCTGCCCGGCCTTGTAGAGGAGCCGGGGTATCAGGTATTCCCCGTACGGGTCAGAGGCGAAATGGTTCGACAAGGTCGCGACGATGATTCCGTCCAGGGAGACCCGGATTTCCGAATCCAGGGCATGCGATATCAGGAACATCGCGGTCGCTTCCCTCGCCCGGGTCCGGATGACCAACCTGTCGCCCATGGCATGCGACCGGAAATTGTAGCGCTGCTTGTCGTCCACGGAAACGTCCCAGCCCTGCCTTTCCCGGATCTCGAGCAGGGTCGTTCCCGAAGCGAGGATCCCGGCATGCTGGTACAAATCGCTCGTGAGGATCGGAGGGATGGCAAAGGGACCGTCGGGACGGCCTTCGATCGCGGAGGATGCGCGCTTCAGGAAGTCATACAGCAGGTAGCCGCCGATCAGATGGCCTTTGTCATTGGGATGGACGATATCCGCCGAAACCTCGGCCCAGGGCAGGATGCCGGCCTCGATGAGCGGCCAGCAGGCGTCGCGGTAGCTGATGACCGGCAGCGCGTAGTGCCGCGCGATCCGCGCCTGGGCTTCCTGGATGGTATTGTCCCCGCGGCTGTTCATGGTGTGGAACAGGAGGACGGGGACGTCGGGATCCTGGAGCGTGCGGCGGATCAACCCTTCGATGGCGGCCTCCGAGCCGGCGGGGTCGGCCGGGTCGTCGTTCACGGCGAATTCGATCACGACCATGTCGGGCCGTCTGTCCAGCAGGTCCTGCTGCAGCCTGGAGCAGCCGAAACGG
>CBILQL010000447.1:0-4893 GCA_966238865.1 uncultured bacterium | reverse complement strand
GAAGCCCAGGGCGGCCCCCTGCCGGGCCTGGCGCCGGTGGCCATGCAGCAGGGGAAGGCGGCGGCGGCGAACATCCTGGCCGACGTCCGGGGGAAGCGCCGGCGTCCGTTCCGCTACCGGGACAAGGGAACCATGGCCGTCATCGGGCGCGGATACGCGGTGACCGAGATCGGCGCCCTGCGCCTGGCCGGATTCCCGGCCTGGGTGATCTGGATCGTGGTGCACATCCTCTACCTGATCGGGCACCGCAACCGGATGATGGTGATCATCAACTGGGCCTGGTCCTACCTGACCTTCAAGGGCGGCTCGCGCCTCATCACCTACGCCAGCTGGAAGGAGAGCGACGCGCCCCGGCACCCCGCGCCGGCGCCGCGGAAGCCGGCGCCCGAGGCGGCGCCGGTCCCCTGAAGGCTAGGGTCGGACGAGCTTCGCCGTGAACGCCCCGGACGGGGCGCGGACGCGCGCCATGAATACGCCGGAAAGGCCACGCGGCAGCGCGAGCGCCCGGTCGCCGTCCCCGGCGGCCAGCAGGCGACCGTCCGGGGAGAGGATTTCGAGGCGCGCGGACCACGCTGTCCCAGCCGGCAGGCCCACGGCTTCCAGGCGGTCCCCGCCCAGGCGGAAGCGGACGCCCTCCAGGACCCCGCGGCCCGGATCGGCGACGCCGGTGGCGTTGCAGGCCGCCGGATCGTTCTTCACGAAATAGGTCCGGTAGGCGGCCTTGGTCTGATCCATGCATCCCACCAGCTCGAGGATCTCGATCTTGCGGAATATCGTGGACGTGCCTTCGGCCTGCACGGAAAGGTAGCCTTCCTTGAGCGCGGTGCCGTTGTCGAGGCGCAGGCGGCTGTATTCCATCACCTTCTGCCCGTGGATGAAGTGCTGCACCAGGGAGTCGGCGAGCACGCGAACCGTCACGTCCGACCATCCGCCCGCCGCGTCCCACGGGATTTCCGTGTTCTTCCAGGCGGCCGGATAGGTCGCCGCGGTGCAATGGGTGGTGTAGTTCTGGTTGCCGTTGTAGGCCACGAAGGTCCCGGGCGAGCACATGTTGGCGGTGGTGGCGTACTTGAAGCCCTGGGACTTCAGTTCGCCGTTCTGCTCGTTGTTCTTGCCCAGGAGCTGGACCTCGATGCTGTTGGGGAAGTCCTTGCCGCCCATGGTGGCGGGGTCCTGGGAGTGCAGCATGAGGCCGTTGTTCTCCCGGTTCCAGCCCTGCCCCCAGCCGGGCGCGAAGGTGTTCGCCGGGAAGCGGTACTCGGCACGCACCAGGTAGTAGGAGAGCTTCTTCTTGGTGTAGAAGAGGTGCCCGAAGCCGCTTTCGCTGAAATTCACCTGGATATCGACGTGGAGCCATCCCTCCGGCGTGATCTTCCAGGTGTTGGCCGCGGCGGCGCTGGTCTTCTGGAAATAGCTCTTCCAGTCCGTCAGGCCGTTGGCGAGCAGGTCGACCCAGGCCGAGTCCTCGGCCCGCGCCGCGGACACGCAGCACGCTGCCGCCAGGGACGCGGCGAGCAGGCGGTACGCGGACGGCATCAGTACACCCTCGCCCTGACCACGCCCTGGGCGAGATGCGCCGGCATCCGCAGGCGCAGCACGCCGGTGCGGCCGCCGCGGGACTCGCTCCAGACGCGCCGGCCCGAAAGATCATAGACCTCGAGGCGGTTCAGGTGGGCGGGCATCTCGAAGACCGAATAGCCGGAGACGCCGCCCTTGATGCCGCTCTTCGACGCGATCTCGTGCCGCAGCGACACGGGAGCGCACGCGTCGTTGCGCGGACCGGTGTAGTCGACCTTGAACAGGCCGCCGGTGGATCCCTGGCCGGTATAGCCGTTGGAGCTGTTGCGCAGGATGTACAGGGCGCCGTCGGGGCCGTATTCCGCGGAGATGACGCTGCCGAACTGGCTCGCGATGTTGGCCACGGGCAGATCCACCATCGACTTGTACTTGCCCTGGCTGTCGAAGGAGATCAGCTTCATGTTGCGGCGGGACCAGTCCCAGAACAGGAGCCGGCCGTCGTATTCCGGCGGGAACTTCACGGTGGAGGTGCTGGCCGGATCGTACTTGTAGACCGGGCCCGCCATGGCGGTCTCGGCTCCCGAGCCCACCTCCTTCCAGTCGGTGTTGTTGGCCGCCGCGTACCAGAGGACCGGCGCCCGGGCGGGCGGCAGGTTCTTGATGCCGGTGTTGTTGGGCGAGTTGTTCACCAGGTTGGCGCAGTCGAAGGCGGCGCCGGGCACGCCGGAGGCCCCGCTGTAGTCCACGTTGTTGTAGGGGAAGTTGTTGCCGTTGCAATAGGGCCAGCCGTAGTTGCCCGCGGTCATGACCAGGTTGAGCTCGTCGTGCCCGGCGCGGCCGCGGGTGGCGGAGTTGGATCCGGCGTCCGGCCCCACGTCGCCGAAGAAGACCCAGCCGGTGCGGGGATGCGCCGAGACCCGGTAGGGGTTGCGCGCGCCCATGGCCAGGATTTCGGGCCGCGTGTTCGCCGTCCCCTCGGGGAAGAGGTTGCCGGACGGGATGGTGTAATACTTGCCGTTCACGGCCGTCTCCACGGGATGGATGCGCAGGACCTTGCCGCGCAGGTCGTTGGAGTTGGCCGCGGATTTCTGGGCGTCCTTGATGGGATCCTTGTAGTAGATGGCGCCGTAGCCGTCATTGGGGGCGTCGTGGGGGTTGGTGTCGTCGCCGGTGCCGATGATCAGATTCTCGTCCGCGTCCCAGGCCATGCCGCCGCCCGCGTGCCACTTGCCGTTCGGGATGCGGTTGATCTCGAGGATCTTCACGCCGCCGTTGATGTCGATGGCGTCGCCGTTCACCTTGTAGCGGTACACCACGTGGGACGGCGCGGACGTGTTCTTGGTGGTGAAGATGGCGAACAGGTAGCCGTTCTGCGCGAAGCGGGGATGCAGGGAGATGCCCAGCAGGCCGTCCTCGTTGTCGAAGCGGGTGGGGACGGTGCCGGCCACCGTGGTCCCCGCGGTCCCCGGCTTGTACAGGCGGATCTCGCCCGTGTTCATGTCCGCGATGAACACGCGGGCGTCCGGCGCCACCGCGAGGTGCACCGGGTTCTTGAGGCCCGTGGTGATCAGGGCGTTCACCTTGAAGTTGGACGTCGTCGGCTCCGGACAGCTTTGCGAAAACGCCGCCGGCGCCAGCACCGCGGCCGCCAGGAACACCCGCAGCCCGCGCCCGAGCGCCTTGCGCAGAACCGGCCCGCCGCGCCTTTCGCGCCCCGCGGCGCCTCCCTTGATCCCGATTGCCTCTCTCATGACGTACTCTCCCCTTTCGATGATTCTATTCGCGCACATGCTATGGGCCCTCCAGGGCCGGGAAAGCCGACCCGGGCCTCTGGTTCTCGTAGCTCAGCCGGTTCCAATCCACGCCCCGCGCCCGGGAATGGATCTGCACCTCGTCCAGATCGCCGGTATACTCGAAGCCGGCCTTCCCGTTGCCGTGCCTGCCCAGGGTCACGTTCACCCCGAACTTGAAATCCACCGGGCCGGGGACGGCCTGCGCGGCCATCTCCTTCCCGTCCAGGCACAGCCTGAGCACGGATCCGTCGAAGCTCCCCTGGGCGAGATGCCAGGCGCCGTCCAGGAAATCCGAGCCCAGGGTGCCCACGGTGTACCACGGATCCTGGCCGGCGGGCGGCGCCTGCACCGGCCAGAAGAAGGTCTGCAGGCGGCCGTCCTGGGTGAGGCGCAGGCCGTAATTGTCCCCCACGCTGGCCAGCTCCCCGCCTATCGAGGAGCTCTGCTTCCGGGAGCGGAACCAGGCCGAAAGGGTGAACCGGGCGGAAAGGCGCACCGCGCCGGAGGCGGAAGGAGCCTGGATGTAGTCGCCGCGCGCGAAGGCATGCCCCGGCCCCACCACTCCCGGCCGATCGGTGGAGGTGATGCGGTCGTTGCCGTGGTTTCCGGCCGGGGTGGCGTCCTTGTAGAGGCCGTTGGCGACGGTGTCGGCGCTTTCCTCGCCCAGGTGCCAGACGCCGGCGAAACCGGCGGCGGTATCGAACACCGGGGACATCCGGGGCGAGGCGGCCTGGGGATGGCCCCAATGCAAGGTGATGTGCTGGGACGCCTCCCCCGCGCGGATGGTATCGACGCGCACCCAGGCGAGGGCGCCGGCCTGATCCCAGGCTTCGAGGACGAAGGGAAGCGGCGTACCGTCGGGCTTGGCGAAGCGCAGATCGCGTCCGTCCGGCTGGGCGGAGGCGAAGTCGAAGGCCGGGGGGACGAGACGCACCAGCAGGGGGAAGTCCGCCAGATCCTTCTCGATGGGCACGCCCGAAGCCGAGGTGTTGAGGACGACGCGCGCGGAGCCCTTCCAGGCCGCGAAGGGGTGCACGGGATCCGTGGCGCCGGCGCGCACCGTGACGTCCGCGGCCAGGAGCAGGGATCCCGTGTCGGCGCCTCCCTGGCTGTAGCGCACCTCCCCGAGGCGGGCGGAGGGCAGCGAGTCGAAGACGAGCCGCTGGCCCTCGCTGCGCGCCTGTTCCAGGGCCTTCCGGAAGGTGGTTCCCGGCACGAAGAAGATGCCGCCTTCCCTGGGAAGCCAGTCGGGCCGGGCCAGCGCCAGGGAGCCGGGCGCGCGCACGGTGTCCTTGGCGCGCCGCGACGGTGCGGCCCCGACCTCGAGGCGCAGGAACAGGCGGCGGCCGGTGGCGGGATGCACGGCTTCCAGGTTGTAGCGGCCCGGAGGCGCGTCGATCCCGTAGGCGCCGCGGCCGTCGGCGACGTCGGTCAGGCTGTCCGGGAGCGGGCCGCCCGTCACGGGATTGTAACCCTCCGGGACCAGGGTCACGCGGGCTCCAGCCGCCGGAGCCCCGCCCTCGAGGATCAGGGTCCCGGCGAGGGCGTTGCCGGTTTCGGAGGCGTCGCCGCCCGCGAAGGG
>CBILQL010000446.1:0-4908 GCA_966238865.1 uncultured bacterium | reverse complement strand
GATAATAGAGCTTGGTGGCCGGCCAGGTGAGGAAAAGCCGCTGCTTGGCGCGGGTCAAGGCCACGTAGAAGAGGCGGCGCTCCTCCTCGATGCCGGCGTCGGTGTGGTTGGGCTTGGAGGGGAACACGTCGTCGTCCAGGGTGGGCAGGAAGACAGTGTGGAACTCCAGGCCCTTGGCCGCGTGCACGGTCATGAGCCGCACGCCGGGCTTCTCGTCCGGATCGTCGTCGGCCTGGGTGTCGAGGGCCAGGGTGTTGAGCATGGCGCGGAGATCGGCTTCGGGATTGCGCTCCTCCTCCTTCTTGAAGAGCCGGAGGAAGTCCTCGACCCGCTCCCGCTTGCGCCCCCCCTCCTCGAAGGCGGCGAGCACGCCGGCTTCCTTCAGCAGGCCGACCAGGGGATCGTGCAGCGCGCCCCGGCGCGAGGCCGCGGCGGCGGCCTTCACCTGGTCGACGAGGGCCACTACCTGCACGGACCAGGCGTTGCCCATGGGTTCGCACCAATCCCTCAGCCCGTCCAGCACGGGAGCCTCGGTGCGCGGCAGCTGCTCCAGCAGGTCCTTGGGCAGGCCGCGCTTGGGGAAGGACAGCGCCTTCTGCAGGGCCAGCTCGTCCTGGGGATCGGCCATCAGCTTGGCGTAGGCCAGCACCGCCTGCACCTCGGAGAACTCCAGCAGGTTGCTCACGCCCTTGACGGCGAAGGGGATGCCGTGGACGATGAACTCGTCCATCCATTCCCGCAGGCGGATGTTGGTGCGCACGAGGACGGCCATGTCGCGGTAGTCGAGGCCCTCGGCGGCCTTCAGCTCCTTGATCTTGGCGACGAGCCAGTCCACCTCGCCCTTCTCGTCGTCGGCCACGTGGTGGAACAGGGGATCCCCCGGATCCTTGGCCGTGAAGACCTCCTTGGAGCGCCGCAGGGTGTTCCGGTGGATGACGGCGTTGGAGGCCCCGATGATGTTGGCCGTGGAGCGGTAATTGCGCTGGAGCTTGACCACCCGCGCCCCGTGGAAATGGGTCTCGAAGTCGAGGAGGTTGCGCATCTCGGCGCCCCGCCAGCCGTAGATGCTCTGGTCGTCGTCGCCGACCACGAACACCGATCCCCCCCCGCCTCCCGCGGTCCGGTCGCCGACCAGGAGGCGCAGCAGGTCCAGCTGCGCCAGGTTGGTGTCCTGGAACTCGTCCACCAGGAAATGCCGCCAGCGATCCGCGAGGGCCCGCGCGGCTTCGGGATGCTCCCTCAGCAGGCGGATGGGCATGCGGATGAGGTCCTCGAAGTCCACCATGTTGAGCTTGTGCTTGGCCTTCTCGTAGCCCTTGAAGATGCGCGGCAGGCGGGTCCCCCACTCGGTGTCCTCCGGGCAGTCCTCGGGGGTGCGGCCCTGGTCCTTGAGGCGGGAGAAGGCGGCGGAGAAGTCCATCAGGTCGAACTTCTGGTTCTTGGCGCCGGCCCGGGCGGCATGGGTCATGAGCAGGGACAGGCGGGAGTGCATGTCCAGGATGCCGGGCTCCGGGGACAGGCCGAGCAGGGGCGCGAACTCCCGGACGATGCGGTAGCCCAGGGAATGGAAGGTGCCCACCGAGACGCCCTGGACGGCCTTGCCCGCATAGGTTCCGAGGCGGGACTGCATCTCCCGCGACGCCTTGTTGCTGAAGGTGAGGGCCACCACCTGATCGGGCCTCGCGCCCTCGGCCAGGAGATGGACCACGCGCGTGACCAGCACCTTGGTCTTCCCCGACCCGGCCCCGGCCAGCACCAGCACGGCGCCGGGCGGAGCCGCGGCCGCGAGCTTCTGATCGGGGTTGAGGTCGGCCAGCAGCCGGCGGGAGGTCTCGACCAGGGCCTTGCCCTCGGCGACGCCGCGGAGGATGGCCCGCGCCTGGGCGGCAGGGGTGGACGGATAGGCGGGGGATTTGGGACCGGATGGAGAGGCGGTGGGCGACTTGCGGAAACGGCGGGCCATGCGGGGAGAAAGATAAAACCGAAAACCGGAAACTTGGAGCGTCGGCCAAATCGCGGGCCGCAGGGAAACCCTGCCGGGTCTCAGCGGCCTTCGGCCAGGCGATTGATCAGGAATTCCGCGAAGCCGAGCTTGCGCATGCGATCCTGGGTCTTGGAGATGTCATATCCGACCCGGACGATTTCCACCGTCATTGCGTCGGTGTCGCACAGGCACCAGGAGGCCTGGGGGACGCGATCCCTGGGCTGGCCCACGCTGCCCACGTTCACCAGGATGCGCTGGTTCGGGAGCAGCTTGTGGGACAGGGTTTCCGAGACCCAGAAGCTCTGCTCGTTCTCCATCACCACGATGGACGGGATGTGGGTGTGCCCCACGAAACAGATCTTCTCGCTGAAGAAGGAGAAGGCGTCGATGGCATCGTCGAAGCTGGTGATGTAGTACCAGTCCACCGGCGAACGGGGACTGGCGTGCACGAAGGTCAGGGGCGGCTCGTCGACCACGTACGGCAGCTTGTCCAGGAACTCGACGGAGGGCTTGTCGAGGTTCTCCTTGGTCCATTCGATGGCCTTGCGGGCGTAGTAGTTGAAGTTCTCGGAGCTTTCCCGGCCCAGGGCCACGGAGTCATGGTTGCCGAGCAGGGTCACCGCGCTCACGTTCTTGATGAGGGAGACGCATTCGTTGGGATTGGCCCCGTAGCCCACCGCGTCGCCGAGGCAGATGCGTCGCTTCACGCCCATGCCTTCCATGGACTCGAGGACTTTTTCCAGAGCTTCCAGATTGCTGTGTATGTCGGAATAGATGCCGTATCTCATGCGGCCTGCCAGCCTCCAGGACCCGGCGTATTCATAAGGGTATATTTTAAAATAGTTTCAGTGAAAGATAAAGACCCGCGTGATGGCGGCTCCACCTCCTCAAATCGCCCAAACCCGGCCGCCACCTCATTCCCCCCCCATCCGACCCGCCCGCGCCGGGTTGATACGTCTCGCTATTTCCCGCGGGTGTTCCAGAAGTCCTTGCGGCTCAATGGAATCCGCCTCCATCCGGCAGGCGTTCCCGTTGTGAGGCCGGCGCCTTACGCACCGGAAACTCCCCGTCCCCCGGGCGGGCCCTACGGCCGCCCGAAACCGGCGCCTCCTTCCCTTGGATGCGATCGGGGGGGCGCATTGCATCAGGGAACCGGAGAATCCCCCCGGCGCGGGACCGGTTCGCGGACCCTGGGGGGGTCCGGCGGGTTTCCGATTTGAAAACCGCTCTCCGGCTATGGCACAATATGGCGTGGGCGTCCCGAGTTCCAGAACCGCCGAAACCGGCCAGGTACGGGCTATTCCTCCGCTCATCGTCCACAACTTCACCTCCCTGCCCCTGCCCGAGACCCTGGCCACGGGCCGGCGCCTGGAATGCCGCCAATCCACCTCCCTGAAGGATATCTATCCCTTCAGCATCCTCGTCATCTCGCCGGACTCCATGGTGCTCGGGCAGGACTACGATTTCGTCTTCCAGCACGTGGGCGTCATGCTCTGGGACGCCGAGGGGGGCGCCTCCCTGGCCTCGGCCCCCTGGGTGGACATCCGCCTGTCCCGCTCCCCGGGCGCGGAGGAGATCCGCCTGGCCTGCGCCCACATGGCCCGCATCCTGGAGCTCAAGGAAAACGCCCTGAAGCTCCACAACGCCGCGGCGGTGACGGAGACCCGCAACCGGCAGCTCAACCAGATCGGCATGGCGCTGATGTCGGAGCGCAACCTGGACAACCTCCTGAACCTGATCCTCGAGAAGGCCATGGCCCTGACCGGCAGCGACGCCGGCTGCCTGTACCTCGTGGAGGCGAAAGCCGGGGCGGAGGAGGTGCCCGCCGAGTACTGGCGCAACAAGCAGATCCGCTTCAAGCTCACCCGCAACCGCTCCGTGGCCATCGGCTTCGCGGAGATGGTCATGCCCCCCTCCCGGTCCTCGATCGTCGGGAACAGCATGCTGCTGGGGAAGCCCATCAACATCCCGGACGTGTACGACATCCCGCCGGAAAGCGAGTTCCGGCACAACAGCGGGTTCGACAAGACCTCCGGCTACCGCACGCGCTCCATGCTGACCCTGCCCATGAAGGACCACCACAACCAGGTGATCGGGGCCATCCAGCTCATCAACAAGTGCCGGTTCCGCATCCATCCCATCACCTCCACGGCGGTCGCCGACGAGCAGGTGGTCCCCTACCGGCAGGACGACGTGAACGTCTCCCTGTCCCTGGCCTCCCAGGCCTCGGTAGCCCTGCTCAACGCGCAGTACGAGGAGGACATCAAGAAGCTGTTCGAGGGGTTCATCAACGCCAGCGTGACCGCCATCGAATCCCGGGATCCCAGCACGTCCGGCCACAGCCACCGGGTGGCCGAGTCCAGCGTGCGCATGGCCCAGGTCCTGGCGCGCCAGCAGTCCGGACGCTACCGAGGGACGACCTTCACCGAGACCCAGCTGAAGGAACTGCGCTACGCGGCCCTGCTCCACGACTTCGGGAAGATCGGCGTGCGCGAGCATGTCCTGGTCAAGGCGAAGAAGCTCTTCCCCGAGGAACTGGACCGCGTCCGCCTGCGCGCCGATTACATCCGCCGGACCATCCAATGGGAATCGGCCGAGGAGAAGGTCCGCCTCCTCCGCTCCGCGGCGGAATCCCATGCGGCCCAGGCCTCCCACGCGGCCCACGGGAACGGGGCCTGCGACTGCCCGGATAGGGATTCCGCCCTGCGCACCATCGCCGAGGGCGAGTCCCGGAGGCTCGCCGAGGTGGACGCCTTCTTCGAGCTGCTGCTGAAGGCGAACGAACCCATGCGCCTGACCGGGGAGATGGAGGCGCGGATCAAGGCCTACGGCGGGATCACCTACCGGGACGCGCAAGGCGCCGAGCAGGCCTACCTGAAGCCCGAGGAGATCGTCCGCCTCATGATCCCCAAGGGCACCCTGAG
>CBILQL010000445.1:0-4910 GCA_966238865.1 uncultured bacterium | reverse complement strand
GGCCCCCAGCGACACCGGCAGGCTGTGGTTGGCCCAGGCCAGGTAGAGCTGGCTCTCCTTGTCCGGAGAGAGAATCTCGTCATGGGCGCCGAAGTAGTCGAGGCCGTTGCCGACCTCCAGCAACAGTGCCCCGAAGAGCTCGTTCTTGAGCACGGGATCGTTCAGGATGCCGTTGAAGCCGGCCAGCCAGCGGGTCTCCCCCTCGAGGGCCCGGCGGTCGTCGGAGGTGCTTTCCTCCCCGAACAGGATCGGGTTCACCAGGTAGCGGTTGGGGAGGCCCAGGTATTTCTCCGACTTGCCCGAGAAGTCGATGGGTTCGATGGGATCGGCGGCGGGACGGGCCCAGGCCCGGGCCGCCGAGTCCCGCGGGGCGAGGGGTTCGGCTACGGGGAGCAGGTACAGGGAGAAGCCGTCCTTGTCGTAGCCGGCATAAGCGAGGCGCTTGCCCGAGGGGTCCACGGCCGGTGCGAAGGCGCCGCCCGCCACGTTGGTCACGGCCGCCACCGCGCCGGTGGCCAGGTCGCACCGCCCTATGTTGTAGATGCCGGTCGAATCCGAGGCGAAATAGAAGGACTTGCCGTCCGGGCTCCACTCCGGATCCCGCTCGTCATGGTCGCCCGAGAGCACGGTCCGGTATCCCTTGCCGTCGTCGCCGATGATCCCGATGTTCCGCGACTTGCCGTCGTAGAAGGAGAAGAGGATGGATTTCCCGTCGGGGGAGAAACGCGGCGAGTAGATGTTGTACCCGACGCGGCCCTCCAGGGCGCTGTCGGCGGGGTAGAGGACCTTGATCTCCTCCTGGTCCAGCTCCGCCCATCCCTTGTCGCCCTTGATGCGTCCGCCCTCCGGGACCGGGGCCACGCAGAGCTGGAAATTGGTGAGGTGGTGGCGGACGAAGACCACCCGCTTCGCCTCCCGGTCGAAGCTCGGCATCACCGCGTTCCACTCCTTGGTGACGCGCTTCAGCGTCCGGTCGCGGCTGATGCCCAGGAAGCCCTGCTCGCGCTTCACGTTGCGCATCCAGATGTCCAGCTTGCGGATGCCGTCCGCGTCCTTCTCGCGGCCAGAATGGTAGACCACGGTGCTGTCGTCCGGGGCCACGTCGAAGGGGCTGCGGACGTCGCCGATGCGTTGCAGGCGACCGTCCTCTTCCTTCTCGGAGGCGGTGTCCGCCGGGACGGAGGCCGCCAGCGCCTTCAGGGCGAATTTTCCGGTGTCGGCGACGGAGTAGCGCCACAGGGACCCCTTGAAGTCGTCGCGTCCCCGGTTGGACAGGAGGAAGATGCCCTCTCCCTTCGAGTCCCAGCGGGGATAGTAGTGGTAGAAGCCCCCGGAGGTCAGCTTGCGGCCCTGGACCAGCGGTCCCAGGGCCTTCACCTGCTCGGAGTAGGCGGCGGTGATGGAGTTCTTCCAGTCCTCCCACACCTCGCGGCCCCCCTTGCCCAGCACGCGTTGCATGGACCCCGATAGCGTCTGCCGGTGGATCCGGGCGTTCTCGGCCCACAGCTTGAGCAGCGCCGCGTCGCCGTAGCGGGAGGCGATGTACTTGACGAAGGCGAACCCCTGGGTATAGGGCCCCTGCTCGTATTCCAGGCTGTTGCCGGCGAAGGTTCCCATGCGGTCGTAGCCGATGAGCTTGTTCTCGAGGGCCGCCGTGCGCAGGATCATGTCGCGGTGGGAATCCCAGGCGTCGAAGCCGGAGAGCTCGCTCTCGTACTGGGCCGTCCCCTCCGCGAACCAGTTGGGCTGGTGCGTGAACGGGATGATGGTGGCCGCCGAGGACTGCACCTCCTCGTTGAAATAGTCCTGGTACCCGAGCACCAGGCCCTGCACGGGGCTGGCCAGCTTGCTCCCGCTCTGGATCGACACCAGGTGGGAGAACTCGTGGGTCACCACGTCCCGCAGCCAGTCGTGGGTGGAGCGGATGGGGAAGTCCCAGTCCGCGATCCAGACGGTCATGGTGTTCTGGAAGGAGTTGGCCCAGCCGTTGGAGAAGATGTCCTCGCGCACGATGAACTCCACCCTGCCGGGCAGGCGGATGTTGTAGCGCTTGAGCTTGTCCTCGGCCACGCTCTCGGCGATGCCGGCGATGTATTCGGCGGCCGGCTCCAGCTGCTGCGGATAGGTGAAGCGGAAATGCTCGGTCTCGGCGCTCCGCCAACGGATATGGGCCTCGTTGCGGTTGAAGCTGCCGGCCCAGGCCCCGCGGGGCGCGATGACGGTGAGGAGGCACAGGGCCAATGCCGGGAAGGCGCCGGGAAATCGGGACATAGGCCCCATAGTGTACAAAATTCACCGTTCCGGCCGGGGTAAACCCCATGGCGGACGGGGGTTATTTGTTAAATTCGAGGACCCGGATCCCCGTCCGGACGGAGTGCGAGTGGCCAGCTTCACCGAACGATATCACGAGCTCACCAAATACAATCCCCATACCATCGACAAGCTGGGGGCCGTCCATTGGGACAGCCAGCCGCCGGCCTTCAAGCCCATCAGCGCCAAGGAGAAGGTGGACCTGCTGCCGGCCCTGCAGGCCGTGATGGCCGACCTCGAGTCGCGGGGCGGGGACGGGCTGGAGCCCCTGGCGCGCCGGCTCTTCTTCACTTTGGGGCTCACCGCCCGCCTGGACGGCCATGGCCAGGGCGATTACTTCCTGCGGGCCGCGCCGTCCGCCGGCGGGCTCTATCCCACCGAGATCTACGTGGCCGCGCGCGCGCAGTCGGGATTGCCCGACGGCCTGTACCATTACCATTCCCTCAAGTCGGCGCTCATCCAGGTCTGGCAGGGATCCTTCTGGGGCGACCTCAACCATTACTTCCTCCGGCATCCCGCCGTCGAGGCCTCGGACCTCATCCTCCTGTTCACAGGCACCTACGGCCGCAGCGCCTGGCGCTACAAGGAACGCGCCTACCGGCGCATCCTCCTGGACACCGGGCATGCCGCGGGCAATCTCCTGGAGGTCTGCCGCCGCGAAGGCCTCGACTACGCGCTGCTGGGCGGCTTCCTGGACGAGGGCCTCGAGGAGCTCCTCTTCCTGGGCCGCAAGGAGGAGTTCCCGCTCCTGGGCGTCGCCGTCGCGCCCCGGGGCCGCCTGGGCCGGGTGGAGGGCCAGTGCCCCGGCGACGAGCCGGTCGAGGCCGTGAAGCACCTGGCGCCGGGCGATCCCATGCAGGTGCAGCAGAACATCTGCGAGCGCATCCGCACCCCGGGCCGGATTCGCCCCCCGGTCGTCTCCGCCTGCGGGTCGCCGCCCTTCGAGCCGAGCGGCTTCGACCCCCTGAAGACAATCTTAGAGCGGCGGAGCTGCCGCAAGTTCAACGGCGAGTCCATTACCCAGGCGCAAACCAGGGACTGCCTCGCCTTCGCCTTCCGCCAGGAGGGGATGCCCTGGTGCCTGGCGCCGGGCGCGCTCGATTTCCACCTCGTCGCCCTCTCCGTGCAGGGGCTGGAATCCGGCGTCTACCGCCTGCATCCCGCCTCCCTGGAGCTGGTCCCGGCCCGGCTCGGGGATTTCCGTTCGGAGGTCCTGTACATGTGCCTGGGCCAGGAGTTGGCCGGCGAATGCGCCTTCGCCCTGGTCCACACCTCGGATCTCGCCGCCCTGGTGGCCGCCTATGGCGACCGGGGCTATCGCTACGCCTGCATGGACGCGGGACAGATCGGCGAGCGGATCAACCTCTGGGCCGTGCACAAGAACCTGGGCTCCAGCGGCATCGGCGGCTATTACGACGACCAGGCCAACGAGCTGCTGGAGCTGCCGCTCTCCCACGGCATCCTCTACATCACCCTGGTGGGCGTGCCCGAGGAAACCTGAAGCCTCGCCCTAGCCGGGCACCAGCACCAGCTTGCCGCGCACGCGGCCCGATTGGCTCTTCTCGTGGGCCATGCGGGCCTGGGCCAGGGGCAGCGCCTCCACCACGGTGCGGAGGCTGCCTGCATCCAGGTAACCGGCCAATTCCCGCAATGCCGCGGCATCGGGGCGGTTCTGCACGTACTTGGCCGACACGCCCAGGGCCGCCGCCTTCTCCGCCGGAGGCTGGGAGGCGATGACCGCCAATGTGCCGCCCTTCCGGAGGGCGTGCAAGGCGCGCTCGGAATTCTCCCCGCCCACGGTGTCGAGGACGAAATCCGCGTCCCGGACCGCCTCCTCGAAGCGGACCGCCGTGTAGTCGATGGCCTCGTCGACGCCCAGCTCCGTGAGCAGGGACTGGTTCTTGCCGGAGGCCGTGCCTACGACGCGCGCGCCCTTCAGCTTGGCCAGTTGCACGGCGAAGGATCCCACTCCCCCGGAGGCCCCCACGATGAGGATCTTCTGGCCCGCCTTGAGGCCCAGCGTCTCGTTCAGGGCATGGTATGCCGTCAGCGCGGCCAGCGGCACTGCCGCGGCCCGGGCATGGTCCAGGCGGCCCGGCTTCTTCGCCAGCAGCCCTTCCGCCGCCACGACGTATTCCGCATAGGCTCCATCCCGGGAGAGGTCGAGCATGCCGTACACCTCGTCGCCCGCGCGGAAGGCCTTCACGCCCTCCCCGACCGACTCCACCACGCCGGAGACGTCCAATCCAAGTGTGAGAGGCAGGTGATACGGGGCATGCCCTTTCAGGTATCCCTGCCGGACCTTCCAATCCAGCGGGTTGACGCCGGCCGCATGGACCTTGATCAACACCTCGCCGGGCCCCGGCTCCGGCTTGGGAGCGTCTTCGTAGACGAGCGACTCGGGCCCGCCGTATTCGTGGATGCGCACTGCCTTCATGGTCGCCATATTCCTCTCCTTTCCAAACGTGATGGTTGCAAAAATAATGTCCTCGGAATCACGCCGCCATAGCGGCGAGGCCCGTCTCCTCCATCAGCCCCGTGCCGGCCACGTCCACCGCACCCGCAAGAGCCGGCTCCCCCGTCTCCCACGCTCCGATCTC
>CBILQL010000444.1:0-4923 GCA_966238865.1 uncultured bacterium | reverse complement strand
TCATGCTCGCCGCCATGTTCTCCCTGCCCCAACTCGCAATGGATCGGTATTGGCCCGCGGTCTGGTCTGTCCTGAGCTCGGAGCCTTTCGATGAGGCGGCAAGCTTCGATCCGAGGTACCTCAATCTCAACTACCAGAACCTCATCAACGAATCGAATGCGGAATATCCGGGGCTGCCGCTCGCGAATTTCAATGGCATGGTGTTCCGGCGGGCGAAACTCGTCTCGGCAGTTTTCATGAGGGCGGATTTGAGGCATGCGGAAATGCAGGATGCGGTGATGCGGAATGCCAACTTGAAGCGGGCCTGGCTGGATTCCACCTACCTGGACAGCGCGAATCTCTCCCAGGCGGTCCTGGATAGCGCGAGCATGATCGGGGCCTTCGTGCGGGATGCGGAAAGCGGGGGGGCATCCTTGAAGCATGCGAACATGACCGGGGCATCGCTTCAATCCGCGGAATTTTACGACGCGCGGCTGGATTCTGCGAACATGGCGGATAGCCGGTTGGAAGGCGCGAATTTTTTCTCGGCTTCCTTGAAAGGGGCGAACCTCAGGAATGCAATCCTGGACTCCGCCGTCCTGTCCTTCGCTTCCTTGCATGGCGCCGATCTAAACGGCGCTTCGCTCGTAGGCGCAGACTTTACAGGGGCAAATTTGTCCGGCTGCGATCTCCGATATGCCAAGGTTTCGGCCAGACAGCTCCTGCACGCGTATACGCTGTTCGGCGCGAAAGTGAATCCTGACATCGAAAACTTGGCATTGGAAGGAACCGCGCTTTGGAGCTCCCTCCACGAGGCCCGGCCCCCCGCCGACCTCCGGTAATCGAGCCGGCGAGCACCCGCTGCCGATCGTATGGGACCGCGCCTCGCGGCACCCGCAAGGACCCGCCTTCCCGCCTTATCCCGGCAGCTTCGTCTCCCCGCCGGCTTCGCCTTCGCCGGTGACGGCCAGGGGCGCATCCATCGCCGGGCCCGGGTCCCTGGCCTCGTCGAGTTCCGCGGTGCCCGCCGCATCCGCGAGGGTTCCGTGAGGCCCGGCTTCCGCTGGTGCGCCCGCGGCTGTGGCCGAGGCCATGGCCGCGGCGGAGCCCGCAGCCGCCAGGCGGGCCGCGACCTGCGCCTTCACCTTGTCGGGCGAGAGATCGAAGAGCTCGAAGCACAGGGCGTAGAGATCCAGCGCGCCGATGGAGGCCGGCGCGTACTCGAAGATGCTCAGCCCTTCCCGGGCCGCCTCGGCGAGCTGGATGGTCTGGCGCACGGTCTGCCGCGCCAGGCGGCCGGGGAACTCCTCCTCGATCTCCTTCCAGACGGACTGGTGGAGCTGGGTGTTGGAGCGGAACATGTTGGCCACGATCTTGAAGAGCTGGGCGGTCGAGGTCATCTTGTCCAGCATGGGGACCAGGTCGCGCAGGCCCTGCAGGGCGTAGGGCTCGGCCTGGATGGGGACGATGACGGCGTCCACGGCGTAGAGCACCATGCGGGTGAGCCAGTTGACGCTCGGCGGGCAGTCGATGAGGACGAAGTCGTACTCGGAAGCCAGGTCGCCGATCAGGGATTTCAGGCGGGCGGGCTCGCGGATGACGCGCGGATCCAGGACCGGGAGATCGTCCAGGGTGACGCTGCCGGCCAGGAGGTCGAGGTCGTCGTAGCCGGTTTCTATCACGGCCTCGGCGGCCGGGATGCGGCGCATCAGCACCTGGGCCACGTCCGGGAAGCCCGGCGTTCCCGGGGATCCGAGGCCTTCCGCCCGGCCGAGGAGATGCTTGGTCAGGTTGGCCTGGCCGTCCATGTCGATGAGCAGGGTGCGGAAGCGGGAGAAGGCCAGGGCATGGGCGCAGTTCAGGCAGAACGTCGTCTTGCCCACTCCGCCTTTTTTCGAGAGGAAGCTGAATGACTTGGTCATGGGCTCGCGGATTCGGGGGATCGGGGATGGAAATCCAATCGTAGCATTCTTTCAGCCGTCGATCACGCTGATCGGCAGGCCCAGGGCGCGGAACTTGTCCACCACGCGATCGTAGCCGCGCTCGATGTAGTTCACCCCGGAGAGCACGGTCCTCCCCTTCGCCAGCGCCGCGGCCACCAGGTAGGAGAAGCCTGCCCGCAGATCCGGGATCTCGATTTCCGCCCCTTGCAGCGGCGTGGGACCATGGATGACGGCGCTGTGCTTGTGGCCCAGCTGCCGGAAGCGGCAGTCGCGGCCGCCCAGGCATTCGCTGAAGAGCTGGATGCGGGCGCCCATGCGGTTCAGGGTCTCGGCGTAGCCGAAGCGGTTCTCGTACACGGTCTCGTGGATTACGGACATGCCCTCGGCCTGGGTCAGTAGGATGACCAGGGGCTGCTGCCAGTCGGTCATGAGCCCAGGATGGACGCCGGTCTCCACCGCGATGGGGCGCAGGCGGGAGTTGACGCCGAAGAAGCGGATGCCGTCGGGCACGGTCTCGAACTCGCCGCCGGCCTTGCGCAGCCAGTTGAGGAAGGTGAGCATGTGGAGCTGATCCGCGCCGCGGATGATCACGTCGCCGCGGGTGGCCACGGCGGAGACGGCGAAGGAGGCCGCCTCGATGCGGTCGTTGATCACCCGGTGCTGCGCCGGATGCAGGGCGTCCACTCCCTGGATGAGCCAGGTGCGATCGGTTTCCTGGGTGATGATGGCGCCCATGCTCTGGAGGAACAGGGCCAGGTCCACGATCTCGGGCTCGATGGCGGCGTTGCGGATCTCGGTGGTCCCCTTGGCGGTGGCCGCCGCCATCATCAGGTTCTCGGTGGCTCCCACGCTCGGGAAGGGCAGGGTGATGCGCGCCCCGGCCAGTCGCTTGGCCTTGAAGCGGTAGACGCCCCCGGAATATTCGATCCCGGCCCCGAGGTCCTTGAAGCCCTTGAGATGGAAATCGAGCGGCCGCGGCCCGATGTCGCAGCCGCCCATCATGGGGATTTCCGCCTCGCCGAAGCGGTGCAGCAGCACGCCCGCCAGGAGGATGGGGATGCGGTTGAGGCCGGAGTATTCCATGGGCACGGAGGCGGTCGAGAGCCCCGCGGCGTCCACCGAGAGGACGCCTTCGTCCTTGTCGTGCTCCAGGCGGCAGCCGATGGAGGTCAATATCCGCTTGGTGATCTCCACGTCGCCGATGTCGGGGACGTTGTGGAGCACCGATTTCCCGGGCGCGAGCAGGGCCGCCACCATTTCCTTGGTGACGGCGTTCTTGGCGCCGCGGATGCGGATCTCCCCTTTGAGATACCGACCGCCCTCGATGACGAACTTCTTGGCCATGGAACCGGGACCCGCCCTTGAAAAATTTCCATTAATGTAAAAAACTGGGGATTCCCGCGCTTGCGGCCTCCGGCGACCTGCTTTCTCCTTGACCGCCTTCCCCGCCGCCGGATACCTTTGTTGGACCATGAGTGGCATCGCATCCGCAGCATCCGTGCCTTCTCTCTCCAGCGCCAGCACCGGGGATCCGGTGGGGCTCACGCTTCTCAAAAAGTCCCAAGACCTGATGGCGCATCAGGCCGGCGCCCTGCTGGCCACCTTGCCGCCGCCGGCGGCATCCCCGAAACCGCCCGGGGTCGGCGGCCGCGTCGACCTCATCGCCTGATTTCTTTACAGCTCCCTGTCCAACCCATGGACGGACGCCCCCCGAATTCCCATAGCCTGGCGGAAACGCCGCGGAAACGCCCGCTTCCGGCTTGGCCCGGATTTTGATTTCCTTCCCTGCCACGGGCCCCGTCGGAACCGGCGGACAGCCCCTGGAACAGGAAAGGCACTCCCATGAAAGCGGCACTCCTCACCACCCTCGCCACCTTCTCCCCATTCAAGAAGTCGCTCGTGGCTGTCTCGCATGCGTTGCTCGCATGCTCGCTTTCCTCCTGCGTGGTCGGCCTGGATTGGCAGGCCGGCAACGGCGTCGCGGTCACGGAAACCCGCCATCTGCCGGCCTTCACCCGGGTGCGGACCGACGCTTCCGTGCACGTGGTCCTGCAGGCCGGCAACGGCTACCGCGCCTACGTCACCGGCGACGCCAACCTGGTGGCCTATTACGAGACCGAAACCTACGGCGGCACCCTCACCATCTCCCAGGCCTATGCCATCGATCCCCTGGTTGAACCCAGCATCACCGTGGTCGTGCCGGACCTGCGGGCGGTGGAACACAACGGGATGGGGGTCCTCGAGATCCTCGAGGACGGCAACTTCCCCGACCTCTCCCTCACCCTGAACGGCAGCGGCGAAATCCGCTTCTCGGGCACCGCCTCCACCCTCCGCGCCCCGAACAACGGATTCGGCCGCATCTACGCCGAAGGCTATGCCGCCTACCTCAAGGCGGAAATGAACGGGCCGGGCGAGATCAGCGCCGAGTACCTCCTGGCCGGCGACGCGTCCGTGGATCTCTCCGGCTCCGGCGACGTGTACCTGGACCTGGACTACGGCTCCGACTTGAAGGTGAACCTCGCCGGATCGGGACGGGTGGAATGGTGGGGCGCGCCCTCGACCCTCAAGTACAACCTGACCGGCACCGGCAGGATCATCGAGCATCGCGGGCTGCCGAAGAGGACGGCTGGAACGGAAGCCTCGTCGCAAGGCAAGGCCGGCGCCCCGGCCGCGAAGACTGCGGCCGGCCCCTACGAGACCGTCAAGCGGGGAGCGGGCCTGGGGAAGGCCCGGCCGGCGGCCTGACACCCGGTACGGCCTCGATCACCTCCCGCAGCCTGAGCAGCCCTTCATCCCCCGGAAACTCCAGCAGGCCCTCCCCGAGGGCCTGTTTCGCGTCCTCCAGGCGGCCCGCGAAGCCGAGGAGCAGGGCCAGGATCCGGAGGTAGCGCCGGCGGTACCCGATGCCGGCATGCGCCGGGGCCTTCTCCAGGAAGGACAGGGCGGGGCCCGGGCGCCCCGCCTCCAGCTCCAGCTTGGCCAGGTCGAGCAGCGCCCAGGG
>CBILQL010000443.1:0-4926 GCA_966238865.1 uncultured bacterium | reverse complement strand
GGGCCCGGCTTGGACCGGCCGGTAAGGACCACCTTGGCCCTGCAGCTCGCGACCAGGTGCCGGGCGAAGATGAATCCCAGGCCCCCGGCGCCGCCGGTGATGAGATAGGTCCCGCCTTGCTTCAGCCCGACACGGCCTTCCTGCCCGCCCACGCTCTCCAGGGCATCCTCGATCCGGGACAGGGTCCGGATGCTGCGCACACCGTCCGCATAGTGGACAACCAGCTCGGATTCGGAAAAGGTGGAGAATTCCCGTTCCAGGATGTCGCGGGCGGAGCCCCAGTCCTTGTCCTTCTGCACCAGGTGAAGATTCTTGCAGGCCAGCTTGGCATGCTCGATTTTCAAGGTCCGGACGAAACCGCTGACGGCTTCGTTGTGGGGCTGCGGGACCGAATCCTTGCCCAGGGAGAGATAGACCAGCTTGACCCGGCCTTCCAGCTTCATCTCGATGAGGGCTTGGCAGAGGAGCAGGAAGGAGTAGATTCCCCGATCCAGCGCGTCGCGGGAAAACCTCCCCCCGCTTTCGAATTCGGCCGGGGACCAGGCAAATCCGATTTGTGAGAGGTCGAAGCGGTTGGCCGCCAGGGAATCGAGAAGCTGCAGGTAGTCCTTGGGATTGCGCGGGTTGATTCGATAGAGAAGGGGTGAAATCTCCGCGTAGCCTTCTCCGGGGATGACGCATGCGCTCTTGCCGTCGGGCAGGTGCAGGGCCGGTTCTGCTTCGAAATACAGGGTGCTTCCGCGGGCGGTATTCAGCTGGACGACGTCCATCGGGGCGGGCTTCCAGGCGATGTCGTAGGCGAGCGGGATGAAGCTTCCGGAGGCCCGGCTGCGGGCTGTTTCCAGTGCGAACAGGTCCTCGGAAAGCAGAACCAGGTCCCCGAGGCGGGCCAGCATGGAACCGCCGGCGCCGAACAGGGTGGCATCGAGGCGCAAACGGTTTCCCGCCTTCTCCTTGACCAGGATATGGATGCATGCCGGCGCTTCCTCCCCGCCATGGATTTCCGCCCGCCGGAGCATATGGGGCGTCAGCAACCGCGAGTCGGCGGACGGAGCGAAGCCGCAGGCCAGGGCCAGATGGAGGATGCCGCCGAGGAGCTTCGGATCCAGGGGTGCGGGCGCCGCCTTTCCGGAATCCCGGTCGGTGTCGAAGTAACCGAGGGCTTCGGAGGAGCCTTTCCGGATGCGCTCCAGGACCTGATCGGCGGCAGCGAGAGCGAAGGCGTGCTGGCCGATATCCCGGTAGGCTGCCCGGACATCCACCGACTCCTGGCATTTTCTCTCTATCGCTGCCAGGTCCTTCCCAGGCGCCGGGCTCGCTTCGGACCCGGCGGAGAATTCCACCCAGCCCCTGGCGAAGGCGATCCTCTCCCGGGACGAGCTGCTGCCGGCCAGTTCGAAACTCACGCTTCCGTCCCTGGGCTGCAGCTCGAGATGCAGGTCCAGCATCTCTTCCGGGCCTACCAGCAGGGGGACTTCCCAGACCAGGTCCCGGAATTCCTTCACCGGACAGGACGCTGCCAGGGCGCCGGCTTCCTTGGCCATTTCCAGGACCGCGAGGCCCGGCAGGATGCGGGTCGTGGCGCCGGGCAGTCCCCAGGCGAGGGCTTCCTTCCCATCCAGCTGCTTCCGGTAGAGCTGTTTCTCGAAGGTGCTTTCATTGGCATCGATCAGGGGATGCAGGCGCGCGCCGGAGGCCGCGGTATCCGGGGCGGCCTGGTCTCCTTGCTTCCGGGTTATCCAGTGCCGCTTGTCGGCGAAGGGATAGGTCGGCAGGGAGACCAGGGTACGGTCCGGTCCGGAGGCGGGATGCAATTCGTCGAGGATGCCTTCGATCCAGGCTTGGGAAAGCTTGTAGGGATCCCCGCTTTTCCACAGGACCCTGACGAGCTCGCCCTTTTCCTCCGCACCCAGGAATTTCATTATCCCCGCATCGGCTTTGGCCTGTCCCGCGAAGACATTGCCGTCCGCTCTGTCCGTGAGGAAGAGCTGCAAGCGTTCGCCCAGCTCGCGACAATCCCTGGCGACGATCACCAGGCGGTGAGCGAATGCCTTCCGGCCGGTCTGCAGGGTATAGGCGATATCCGCCGGGTGGGGCATGCTGAACCAGGGGGAGCCTTGCCTTTTCTCGATGAAGGCCAGCAGTCTCCGCGCGGCTTCCGCCAACTGGCCGGCGGATTTCGCGGACATGGGGAAGAGCAGGGGCGCATCCCCCGGTTCCCGGACCTCGGTCCTCGGGAAGGCCTCCAGGATGACATGGGCATTGGCCCCGCCGGCACCGAAAGAGCTGACGCCCGAACGGAAGGGCGCCGCCTTGCCGTCCACCACGCGGGCCGGGAAATCCCGCAAGGCCTGTTCGACCTGGAAGGGCGTCTGCGCGAACTCGATATGCCGGTTCAAGCGCCCGGAGTGCAGGGACGGCACGAGCTTGCCGTGTTTCATCTGCAACAAGGCCTTGGCGATGCCGACAATGCCGGCCGCCGCTTCCAGGTGACCGATATTGGTTTTCACCGATCCCACCGAACAGCTCTGGTTCGGGACGTTGTAGGTTGCGAAGGCCTTGGTCAGCCCCGCGATCTCGATGGGATCGCCCAGCTCGGTGCCGGTCCCATGGGCTTCGATATAGCCGATGGAGCGGGCGTCCACCCGGGCGATACGCAAGGCGCTCTCGATGACCTCCGCCTGGGCCGCCGGGCTGGGTACCATGTATCCGCCGGTCTTTCCGCCATGGTTGATCGCCACGCCGCGGATGACGCCGTGGATGTTGTCATGGTCCCGCAGGGCCGCCGCCAGGGGCTTCAGGAGCAAGGCGCCTATGCCTTCGCCGGCGACATAGCCGTTGGCATCGTCCCCGAAGCTCCGGCACACGCCATCGGGGGATATGGCCCCTCCGGCGGTGTTGATGTCGAGCTTGTGCTGATGTAGGTCGAGGTTGACTCCTCCTACCAGGGCCGCCGCGCATTCCCCTTTGCGGATGGCTTCGCAAGCCAGGTGCAAGGCGGTCAGGCTCGAAGAGCAGGCCGTATCCAATGTCAGGCTGGGCCCGGTGAAGTTCATCCAATAGGAGATGCGGTTGGCGATGCTCCAGAGGAAGGAGTTCGGATGCACCTCGTTGGCGGCCAGGGCCTTCTCTTCCGCGCCCAGGACCTGGTACAGGGTCCAGACCGCGCCCACGAACACGCCGACCTTCCTCGTCGCCTTGGACAGCTTCTCCGGATAGTATCCGGCGTCTTCCAGGGTCTCCCAGGCCGCTTCCAGGAACAGCCGCTCCTGGGGATCCATGATTTCCGCCTCGCGGGGCGAGATGTTGAAGAAGAGGGAGTCGAACCTGTCCACGTCCTTGATGAAGCCGCCCCGGTATTTCCGGGTCAGGGAGTTGGCGCGGCGCAAGGCCATCCTCTCCGGCGGCAGCTCGGTGACGCAATCGCGGCCCTGGACCAGGTTTTCCCAGAGCGCGTCCATGCTCTCGGCGCCCGGGAAGCGGCCGGCCATGCCGATGATGGCGATCCCGCCGAAGTCGTCCTCTTCCTGCGTCACGACCCCGGGAGACGGTGCCTCCTGCGAGGCCATCGGCCCGGAAACCGGCCCCTGCGGTTTTTCCGGGGAGTCGGCCAGAGTCCCCTTCAGGTTGTGGAAGGCCTTCAGGCGATATCGCTGATCCATACCCGGCACGGACGGGCTTCCGGATTCCGGCATCAGCTCGGGTATATTCTCCTTGGACTCGAAGAGTCCCAGCAGCCGATCGGCGATCGAGTCGATCGCCTCCCGTCCCATGCCGACCGGGATGGCCAGGCGGGCGCAGCCCAGGAGTTCCCCGTCCTTCTGCATCCCGGTATTGTGGGCCCCCGCCCGAATCCCCGTGTTCAGGAAGAGCCAGGCGCAGAAGGAGGCCACCGGATGTTCCATGCCCCGGAATTCCGGGATCCGCTTGACGTCGATGACCACGCCATGGGTGCCGGAAGGTCCGAGCACCGGCAGGTTCCGGTCGTTGAGCTTCTGCCACAGGCGCTGGACCATGTCCAGGCGGTTGGCGGTGGAATGTTCTATGCGCTTGCGATCCGACAGGGCATGGCCGATGAGCCGCCTTTCCAGGGGATTGGGGCTGTCGCCCAGCTCGCCGGCCACCCGTTCGACTGCCTTGAACAAGGCCCCATCGTTCGTCGCCACCAGGCCGCCGAGGTTCACGCCGAAATCCTTGCCCAGGCTGGCGACGATCGCATCGGCATGCTGCAGGATTTCTCCGGCCAGGGTCCAGACCGTCTTGCCCCTGGACGCTTCATCCTGGCGGGCCAGGACCAGGGCATTCTCGAGGATCCGGGTGGCATCCAGGACGAGGGGGATGCCATGGGGGGCGAGCCGCGCCTTGACTTCGGCGAGGTGATCCAGGGAGACGGCATAGCCCCCGGCTCCGTTGTCGCTGAGTTCCACGCAAACCATGGCCACGCACCCGGCATCCTGCCCCAAGCGGGCCGTGAGGCCATCCAGGTCGAGATTCCCCTTGAAGGGATAGGTGGAAAAGGGCTTGAGCGCTTCGGGATGGGGCAGTTCCTCCGGAGAGAAGCCGTTGTCGATCTGGTGGAAGATGGCCGTCGGGAAGAGCAGGTTCTCGAGGATGATGCCTTTTTTCGGGAAGGCCTTGTAGAAGATGCGCTCGGCCGCCCGACCGGACCTGGCCAGGAGGAAGTGCTTGAATGGGAAGATGGAACGGACCGCCCTCTCGACGTCCACCGGACGGGCCAGTTCGCTGTGGAGCCTGTCCATCTGCCGGCGCACGAAACCTGTCTTCAGCTGGAGCCAGGAGTCGGTTTTCAGATCGAATTCGATCGTGTCGGCGGGAATGCGGAGGGGGTTGTATCCGGCTTCCGCAAGCGGGACGGAGCGGGGATTTCCAACCAGGATCCGGTCCGGCGCGGCCGCGATGTCGAGG
>CBILQL010000442.1:0-4938 GCA_966238865.1 uncultured bacterium | reverse complement strand
CTGAAAGCCGAGACCGAGAAAATCCGCCTGCCGGAGACTAAAAATCTGAGGGGCGAGACCCGCGACCTGGAAACCCATTTGGAATTGGGAAGCAAGCCCAAGCAGGACGCGCCGAAAACCGTCGCGCAGTCCCTCAAGCTGGACATGCTGTTCCGTCCGATGGGCAAAGGCGCGGTCCAGGTCACGCTGACCCTGCCCCAAGGCGGGTATATGGAATTGGTGGTCCTGGACTTCTACGGGAAGCAATTGGCCACCTTGCTGGCCGCCCAGATGTCTCCGGGGGTGCACCCCTTGAAACCATTCGAGTTCAAGGACGGGGACGTGAACGGCATCACCTTCATGACGTTGCGAATCAATGGCAAGGTCGCCCTCAAGCGGATGATGACCAAGGTCCGATGAAATCCAGGATGCTCCCGATACTCGGCCTGTTCGCCGGCGCCCTGCCCGGCCTGGCCATGGCATTGGGAAAAATCCAGGTCGAGAATGCCAAGGTCGGCGAAAAGACGCTGTACCTGACCGTGGACGATTCCATCCTCCCCCCCGATCTGGGCAAACTGCGCATCGAGGGGTACGACATCGAGCAGGCCGTGTTCGTGGAGGAGGATGAGGACATTCCCTTCGTCCTGCAACCCGCCTTCGTGGACATGACCGCCCCGGGCGGCGGGCGCATCGTCGAATATTCGGCCGCCTCTGGCCTGCTGGTGCTGGAATGGCCCGCGGGCCGCGTTCCCCAGGTGGGCGCCGTGCTCGGGGACACCGCCTTCGGGGGCCTGCTGCGCAAGGTCACCAAGGTGGAGGCGCACCCGCAGGGGGGCGAGGGCGGTAAGCGTTGGATCCTGGGCACGGTCGAAGCGGACCTCGCCGATGCGGTGCAATCCGGAGGCTTCACCTTCTCCACCCGCCTCGACCTCAACCAGGTCCTGCCCGATCTCGATCACGTGGACGAGGCCGCGGGCTTCCTGCCGGACGGAACCCCCAACTACGCCCAGACCGAATACGGCCTCGCCGGCACCCGGATCCTGTTCCAGCCCACGGTAACCGGCCGGATGCGGATCCTGGGCGGGAAGGTCGAGGACTTCTCCCTCCGGGTCCAGGGGGATTGCGAAGTGATCGCCGACGCGCGGGGGGCTTTCCACGGGCGTGGGGATTTCGAGTACGAGGACGAGCTGCCCGCCAGGCCGGCCCAGATCGTTCCCCTGGGGAACGGCCTGTTCCTCCGCGTCCAGAGCCGGCCCTCGATCCGCATGGAGGCCTCCTCGGCCGGCGAGGCGCTCTCGGTCCGGGCCGGGTTCCGGATCACCAACAGCCTCCAGGGCGATCTCGTCTACGCCCGCGGGCAATGGCGGCCGATGGCCGAGAACCGGATGACCCAGTCGGGTCAGGCGGTCAAGGAGCTGCAGGGCGAGGGGACGCTCAGGCTCGCCATCAAGCCCCGGATGGAGTTCCTGATGGCCGGGGTGCAGGGGGCGGCTTTCACCTTCGAGCCGTTCGCGCGCTTCACCTCCGCTCCCGACGCGAAGGCCCGGGGGACCGCGGACGAGGCCCCCGCCGCGGTCCCCGGCGTCGAATCCCTCCGCCCGCAGCCCGCGGATGGCAGGCTGCTCGGCCTCGGCAGCAAGGAGCTCAGCCTTGGCGCCAACATCTTCATGGAGGCCCGCACCACCTTCACGGGCCCGCCCCTGGTCCGCAGCTTCACCCTGTTCAGCCGCGAGCAGAGCGTGTTCTCGCCGCCCCGCGACGGCAGCCTCTCCGTCAAGGACGCGGACAGCGGCCGCGTCTGGCTCTTCCCCCAGACCTTCCCCAGATCGGACCGCTACATCATCCAGATGCGGGTGGGCGGCGGTCCGTGGGAGACGCTGGCCGACGCCCAGACGGCCTCCGATCGCCTGCGCATCGGCCATCTGCGCCCCGCCACCACCTACCGCTTCCGGGCCCTGGGGGTGAACGCCATGGGCGTGGGTCCCGCCTTCCCGCCCGAAGGCGTCGCCTTCACCACGCCGGCCGTCAACCGCCCGCCCTTCATCCCCGCCGCCCTCTTCCCGGAGGCCGACGCCGGATTCGTCCAGGGGAGCCTCCAGCTCGCCTGGCGCGGCGGCGATCCCGACCCCGGGAGCCGGGTGCAATACACGGTGTACCTCGATACCCGCAACCCGCCCGCGGCCGTGCGCGCCAGCGGCCTCGCGGACACCACCCTGGCCCTGTCGGGACTGAGGCCGGGAACGACCTATTACTGGAAGGTCGCCGCCTCCGACGGCCGGGACGTGTCGGAGGGTCCGGTGCGCGCCTTCACCGTTCGCGGAGCGGGGCAATCCGTGAAGCCGGAGGCGGCCAACGCCATGATCACCTTGCCCCGGGGGGGCTTCCGCCGCGAGGACGGCAGGGAGGTCACGGTGGGGCCCTTCCAGATCGGCCGCTACGAGGTGAGCCAGGCGGAGTTCGGCCGGGTGATGGGCCGCAACCCCTCCTACCACCTGCAGGACTCCCTGCCCGTGGAGCGGGTCACCTGGGAGGAGGCCGAGTCCTACTGCCGCGAGTCCGGCGGCCGGCTGCCCACCGAGGCCGAATGGGAATACGCGGCCCGGGCCGGATCCACCGGCGACTATTATTGGGGCCACGGGGACGCCGCCGAATATGCCTGGTTCCGGGAGAACTCCCAGGACCGCAGCCAGAAGGTGGGGCGGAAGAAGCCCAACGCCTGGGGTTTGTACGACATGGCCGGCAACGTGTTCGAATGGGTGTCGGACTGGTACGCGGAGTATGTCCCCGATGACGTGGATCATCCCCGGGGACCGGACGCGGGAACCGCCAAGGTCATCCGGGGCGCGAGCTGGTACAGCGAGGCCGGAAACCTGGGCCTGGGGACGCGGTACAGCAACCGCCCCGCCTTCCGGAACTTCAAGGTGGGCTTCCGCTGCGCCAAGGACGCCGAGACCGCGCCCGCCGCGCCGGTCCAGGCTCCGGTCGGGCGTATCCAGGAAGCGGCCGACAAACCGGAGCCCGCCTCGACGGCTTCGCCGTCCGGAGCTTTTGCTCCGCCCGGAGCCTCCGCTCCGTCCGGGGCCTTTGCCCAGCCCGGCGCCTTCGCCCCATCCGGAGCCTCCGCCGCTTCCTCCGCTTCCCTCGGGAACGCGTCACCGATCGCGACCGGAGGCGCGACGAGCCCGGCACCCGCAGGCCCCTCGGCGCCCATGGTGGTCCCCCTGTCGAACACCTCGCCCGCAGCCCCGCCCGCGCCCGCCGCCGGGATGTGACGGGGATCGCGCCCGCACCCGGAATGCGGCCGGGTTTGGTGCCGGGATCGCGCTAAGGATTTAATTTTAGGTGGATGCCGGGACCGGAGGGGCCCCGGAACGGAAAGCGTGATCGCGATGAGATACGGGATCTTCTCGGACATCCACGGCAACCTGGAGGCGCTCCAGCGCGTCATGGAGTCGATGAGGTCCATGGGCGTGGAGAAGCGGGTCTGCCTCGGAGACGTCGTCGGGTACGGCCCCTTCCCGAACGAATGCGTGGAGCTGGTGGCCGAGAAAAGCGACGTGGTCATCCTCGGCAACCACGACAGCGTGGCCATCGGACGGGAGAGCTCGGACGGCTGGAACAACTACAACGCCCAGAAGGCCATCGAATGGACCTCCAAGGTCCTCACCCCCGCTTCGGTTGAGTTCTTCAGCAAGCTCCCGTACATGGTCAGCGAGCCGCCCCTGCTTTTCGTCCACGCCAGCCCTTGGTCGCCGGCGGACTGGCGCTACGTATCCAGCCTGGACGACGCCGTGGACGCCTTCTCCTTCTTCACCGAGAAGGTCTGCTTCATCGGGCACACCCATTACCCCATCATCGTCATCATGGAGGGGGAGCAGTCCTTCAAGGTCTCCGAGAGCCTGTCCCACGTCCTCGAACCCAACCAGCGCATCCTGGTCAACGACGGCAGCGTGGGCCAGCCCCGGGACCGCAATCCCCTCGCCTCCTGGTGCCTGTGCGACACCGCGAAGATGTCGGTCGAGATCGTCCGCGTTCCCTACGACATCGGAAAGACCCAGAGCGCCATGCGCAAGAGCGGATTCGCCGAATTCCTGGTGAACCGGCTGTCGGAAGGACGATAGGATCCGCCGCCGACGCGACTCCGACGTTTTCCGTTTTTTGTTTTCCGTTTTTCGCTGCGAGCCTGGTGCAGGCTTGGTGCCGGTTCCCACCTGCGCCACGAAAAACGGAAAACAAAAAACGGAAAACGGCCGCCCAGTGACCAGACACCCCTCTTCCGCTAGTACATTTATCCTCTCATGAGCCGCATCCGCGCCCTGGCGAAGGAATCCTTGATCTACGGGATCTCCACCATCGCCAGCCGCTTCCTGAACTTCCTCCTCGTCCCCTTCTACACCCACGTGATGGCGCCGTCCGATTTCGGCGTGATCCAGATCGTCCTGGCCGTCGTCGCCTTCCTGGGAGTGGTGTACCAGTTCGGGTTCGACGCCGCCTACCTGCGCCTGGGGGCGGACGCCGAAGGCGAGGGCCGCAGGCGCCTCTTCTCCACCGCCTACCTCAGCCAGGCGGCCATGGCCGCCTGCCTCTCCTGCCTGGTGGCGCTTTCCGCCGGGTTACTCGGCCGGCTCATGGTGGTGCCGGAGCAGCATCAGGCCCTCTTCCGCTACGCGGCCCTGGTCCTCCTGCTCGACACCCTCTCCGTTGTGCCCCTGGCGCATCTCCGGCTCACCCATGCGGCCATGCGCTACTCCCTGATCAACTGGGCCAACGTGCTCGCCAACATCGGCGCCAACATGGTGTTCGTCCTCCAGATGGGACGGGGCGTGGACGGGGTGTTCCAGGCCTACGTGGCCGCCAGCGCCGCCAAGGCCGCCCTGTGCCTGCCGGTGGTCTTCCGCAACCTGCGCCCGGTCCTCGACGCCGCCGGCTTCCGGCAGCTGCTCCGCTTCGGGCTGCCCC
>CBILQL010000441.1:0-4941 GCA_966238865.1 uncultured bacterium | reverse complement strand
CGGCGGCGGCATCGCCGGGCGCGGGCAGGAACAGGTCGAGGTCCTCCGGGAAGGCGAAGGCCACGCGGCCCTTGCCGGCCCCGAACCACAGGAGGTCGCTGTCCCGGAACAGGGCGTCCAGCCGGTCCGTCCGGTAGGGCATGACGCGGGCGGGGAGGAAGTTGGCCTCCCAGGCGGCCGCGGGCGCGGGATAGCCGAACAACCGCTCCAGCGCCTCCTTAAGCCCGTCCTCGTCCCTGGCCGGCGCGGCCAGGCCCTGCCAGGCGGCCGAGAACAGCGGCAGGCGCGCGGCAGGCAGGGCCCGCACCGGCGGACGCGCGCGCCTGCGCATGCGTCGCAGCAGGATTTCCACGTTGGCGGCGTCGCAGGCCTCCGGCGATTCCGGCGAAGCGTCCTCGGAGAGGGCGTCCAGGATCACCCGCTCGGCCTCGGCCAGCCGCCGCAGGGCGGCCTCGATCCGGGGCATGGCGGATCCGAACACGCCTGCCAGGAAATCCGGAGCCACGGGCCCGTAGGCCCGCAGCCATTGGTCCAGCACGCTTTCCAGCGTCTCCGCGGAACGCTCTTCCGGGAGGGCGTCTCCTCCGGAGTCGTCCTCGGGGGCCGCGCCTCCGGCGGCGGAGCGCAGAGTTGCTTGGGCGGCCGCATGGACTGCCGCCACCGCGGCCGCCCGGATCGCCGGATCAGCGTCCCCGGCCGACAGGGGATCCCCGAAGGCCGGGCCCCCCCCGGTTCCGCCTCCCCCGCCTCGGCCATCCCCGTCCGGCGGGGGCAGCTCCAGGGCCCGGAGGATGCGCGGCAGCGAGTCCACCGCCGCCACCGCGGGCACGCGGGCTCCCGGCAGGAGGATCCGCGCGAGACGCCGACGGAGGTAACTGGCAGGATACTGGCGATCCGGATCGGCGCCGTCTGGATCGGGGCCCGCGGCCGGCAGCAGGGGCTCCCATTCCGGCCAGGGTACGAGGACCCGCTCCCGGGCCCATTCCACCAGCTCCCGCGCCCCCTGCGGGCCGTAGCCGGGGGCGAGGCGCTGGGCCCGGGCTTCGAAGGCGGCTATCTCCTCCCGCGGGATGCGCGGGCGCAGGGGGGACGAGAAGGCGATTTCCCGCAGGAGGTCCGGGCGGGCGCCCGGCCCGCCGGCGGATCCCGGGGCCCTATCGGGAGCGTACATGAACTGGTTGGTCTGCTTCCAGATGAGGCCCTCGGCGAACGGCGACGGCTTGGGGGTGCGGGCCTCGCCCACGCGCAGGGTCCCGTCCCGCAGCTCCTCCAGGCGGGCCTTGAGGGCGGGCAGGTCGAACTCGTCCCGCAGGCATTCGCGCCAGGTCTCCAGCACCAGCGGGAAGTCGCCGAAGCCGGCGACGGCGCCCAGCAGGTTGCGGGAACGGATGCGGTTGAGCCAGAGGGGGACGCGGGTCCCGCGCGCGGAGCGCGGCAGCAGCAGGGCGCGGGCCGCGTTCTCGCGGAAGCGCGCGGCGAAGAAGCCGGTGGTCTCGAGCTTGCGGCGGAGCAGGGCCTCCAGGTTGTCGGGACGCACCAGGTCGAGCAGGGCCGCGCCCGGGATCGGATCCGCGAGGCTGATCAGGAGGGCGTCGTCGTCCTGGACGATCTCCAGCGGCGCCCCGCCTTTCTCCTCCCAGGCGGCGGCCAGGGCGTATCCGAAGGGGCGCAGGAGCCGGCCTCCCCAGACGGCATGCAGGATCACCTGCCTGGTCCCCTTCCCGCGCGGCGGCGCGCGGCGGCGGTAGCCGCGCACCGCCGCCCCGGCGTCCGGCCCGTCGCCGATCCCGTCCGAGCCCGGCGCCCCGCCCGCCTCCTCCACCAGGAGATGATGCCGATGGGGCAGGGGGGACCCGGTGAAGGCGCGCTGGCGCCGCAGGTAGGCCAGCAGGGCTTCGGCCGCGGGCGGGTCCAGGCCGCGCTCCGCGGACAGGTCCCGGGCGAAGGCGGGATCGGAGAGGCGCGCCTCGGCCTCCTCCAGGAACTCTCCCAGGCGATCGGAGAAATGCGCGTCCCGGTCCCGCGACTCGGCCCGCCAGAAGGGGGCCAGGAGCGCCTGCCGCTCCGCGGGCACCACCTCCACGTCGTTGGCGCCGATGGCGGTGATGCGCCAGCTTTGGCTGCCCAGGGAGAAAAGCTCCCCTTCCCGGCGCTCCCAGACGAACTCCTCGTCCAGCTCGCCGATCTTGGACCGCGAGCCGGCATGGCGGAGGGTGAAGTAGCCGCGGTCCGGGATGGTGCCGCCGGAGAGGGCAACCAGCAACGGGGCGCCCTTCAGGGCCCGCACGGTGCGGTCCACGGCGTCCACGGCCAGGCGGGGCCTGAGTTCGCGGATGCGGGTTTCCTGGTAGCGGCCCGCCAGCATCTCGACCACCCCGTCGAACAGCCGGCGCGGCAGGTTGCGGTAGGGGTGACTGGCGCGCACCGCGTCGTACAGGGTGTCCGAGGTCCACTCCCCGGTGGCCGCCATGGCCAGGAGGAGCTGGGCCAGGACGTCGAGGGGATTCTCGACGGGGCGCACCGCCTCGATGTCGCCGGCGCGGACGCAGGCGGCCGCGACCGCGGCCGCCGCGAGGTCGGCCCCGTGGGAGGCGAACAGGGTGCCCGCGCTCGTCTGCCCCACGCCGTGGCCGGCCCGCCCCAGCCGCTGCAGGGCGGCGGCCACCGAGGCCGGGGTCTCCACCAGGACCACCCGGTCCAGCGCGCCGACGTCGATGCCCAGCTCCAGGGAGCTGGTGGCGACGATGGCGGGCAGGCGGCCCTCCTTCATGCGGGACTCGACCACGGCGCGGATCTCCCGGGAGAGGCTGCCGTGATGGGCGTAGGCGATGGGCTTCGGCTCCCCCTCGTTGAGGAGCCGCGCCAGGCGCTCGGAGAGGCGGCGGTTGTTGGCGAAGATCAGGGTCGATCGGCCCTTCGCCACCAGGTCCTTGATCTCCGCGGCCATGCGCTCCCAGATCCCGGCCCCGTCTTCCGGCGCCTCCGCGCCGTCCCCGCCCCGGGGGTATCCCACAGGTAACCCACCGGTTACACTGGCGGACGGCCCCGCGGCCGGATCCGCCGGCGGTTCGGCGGCCGGGTCCGGGGCCGGTCCCGCGGCGGGCCCCCGGGGCGGATGCGGAGGGACGGGATAGCGGATCTCGAGCCGGTATTCCTTGGGCGCCGCCGACCTCACGATCTCCACCGGGCGCGGCGCGTAGCCGGAACCCTCCCGGCGGTACCCGCCCGCCCAGGCGGCCACCTCGGCGAGCGGCCGCACCGTCGCGGACAGGGCGATGCGCTGGAACTCTCCCGCCAGCGGGACCAGTCGATCCACGGCGGTGATGAGGTGGACGCCTCGCTTGCCGCCGGCCACCGCGTGCACCTCGTCCAGGATCACGGTCTCCAGGCCGCGCAGGGAGGCGCGGCCGGCCTCCGAGAGCAGCAGGAGGTTGAGGCTCTCCGGAGTCGTGATGAGGATCTCGGGAGGGTTCCGCAGCATGCGGCGGCGCTCGCCGGGCGGCGTATCGCCGCTGCGCACCTGCACGCGCACTTCCGGGAAGCCCGCGCCGTCTCCTGAAGCAGTGGCGGTTGCGGTTGCGGCTGCGTCTGCGGCAGCGGCTGTATCCTCCGAGGCGTAGGCGGCGGCGGAGCGCGCGCGAAGCTCCTCCAGGGGGCCCAGAAGGTTGCGGCGGATGTCGTTGTTGAGCGCCTTGAGGGGCGAGACGTAGAGCACGCGCGTGGCGCCGGGGGCCGAGCGGCCGGACGCGAAGCGATCGAGCGCCCACAGGAACGCGGTCAGGGTCTTGCCGCTGCCGGTCGGCGCGGTGAGGAGCACGTGTCGGCCCGCGGCGATGAGCGGCCAGGAAAGCGCCTGAATCTCCGTGGGCGTCCCCACCCGCTCCCGGAACCAGTCGCGCACCGACGGATGGAAAAGGGAGAGCGGGTCCTGCGTCATAGGCTTTTCCGCATGGGGGGTCGCAGAAAATTAGATTAATGAAATGAAAGACTCCGTCCAGGCGGCCGAGTTCGTCCAGCCGGGACCCGCGCTGGGAAACCCCTTCGCCACCGATCCGCTGCTGCAGGCGTATCTCCGTTGGCGCCTGCCCGCCGACCTGCAGGAGTCCCTGGCCCCGGGGCTCCTCGACTTCGGCCAGCGCGTCCAGGACGAGATCCAGGACCTCGGCCTGCAGGCGGAGGCGCATCCGCCGCGGCACATCCCCTACGGCCCCTGGGGCGAACGGATCGATCAGATTGAGCTGAGCGGCGCCTGGGGGCGCCTCCAGGACATCGCCGCCGAGGAGGGCCTGGTGGCCCTGGCCTACGAGCGATCAGAAGGCGCCTGGTCGCGCCTGCACCAGTTCTCGCGGCTCTACCTGTTCCATCCCGATTCGGCCTGGTTCACCGCGCCCCTGGCCATGACCGACGGCGCGGCCCGCACCCTCGAGCTGCACGGGGACGCGCGCCTCAAGGAGGAGGTGCTGCCGCATCTGCTGTCGCGCCGGGGCGGCGGATTCTGGACCGCGGGGCAATGGACCACCGAGCGGGAGGGCGGCTCCGACTTCGCGCGCACGGCCACGGTGGCGCGCCGCCACGGCCACCGGGTCTTCGACTACCAGCTGCACGGCTCCAAGTGGTTCACCACCGCCACAGCCTCGCCCCTGGCCCTGGCCCTGGCGCGCGCCGAGGGGGCGCCGGAAGGCGCCGACGGGCTCAGCCTCTTCCTGGTGGAGCTGTTCGACGAGGACGGGCGCCTGCGCGGCATCCGCGTGGACCGCCTCATGGACAAGATGGGCATGCGCGCCCTGCCCACCGCCGAGCTCACCCTGGACGGCGCGCCGGCGGTGCTGGTGGGGGACAAGGGCCACGGCATGCGCAAGCTGGCGGGCTACTTCGACGTGACGCGGGTCCACAATACCCTGTACGCGGTGGCCTATATGCGCCGGGCCCTGTCCCTGGCCA
>CBILQL010000440.1:0-4943 GCA_966238865.1 uncultured bacterium | reverse complement strand
GAATCGGCCGGTGAATAGGCGTCGTCGTGCAGGGAGATATAGAAGATGCGCGCCTTCGCCAGGGTGAGGGTCGCGGGCAGGGAATCCGCCGGCAGGCCCTCCGCGAAGACGCCCGCTCCGCCGGCGAACCCGAAGGCCCCCGGCGGCTCCCGGACCAGCAGGTTATAGGTTCCGGCCGCGGCCCTCGGGAAGGCATAGCCTCCCTGGGCATCCGTGGTCGCGATGCGCACCTGCGAAGGCTCCGGGCGGCTGGGATCATAGGCCGAGGGCAGCAGCGTGACCTCCACGCCGGCGGCGGGACGTCCGTCCGGGGCCAGGATGCGCCCGGTCAGGGTTTCGGTGTCCGACCCGCCGCCCTGGGCCAGGCAGCCGAAGAGCGAGGCTCCCAGGACCAGCAGGACGACGAACATCGCACGGCGGCCGGCGGCGAGGTGCCTCGGGCGGGTTGCAGCGGAGGGGGTGCGGCGGGTAGCGACTGGCATGACGATCATCCTTGCGCGGCGCGCGGCATGGGGCGGGACGTCGGAAAGAAATTCAGGTTGAGCTGGTAGACCCGTTCCGGCTTCGCCTCCGTCCGGGCCAATTCCAGCAGCTCGGAGCGGAATTGGCGGATTCGCTGCTTGAACAGATCCACGGCGGCCTCGGATATCGAGAAGGTGGTGGAGGCCATCAGGCGCTCTTCCGGCGGGCACCGGTCATAGGCCTCCTTGGCCAGGTCCAGCATCATCAGCTGGAAGTTGATCACCACCTGGGAGGCGATCTGGTTCCCCGTGCTGAGCACCGGATCCGCCTGCCGCCATTTCCCCTGGGCGTCCTTGCGGACCATCCCCAGGCGGCGGAGCAGGTCCACGCTGTCCTGGGCCTGCTTGGGGGTGATGGAAGGCAGCAGTGCCTGGGCGATGGCCTTGGGATCGCCCCCCGGCCGGGACATGGCCATCAGCTCCCGCACGGCGCTGTGATACCATTGGGAATAGAAGGCGTACTGGCTCTCCTCCACCCGTTTCACATCATAGTCGCCCCGCAGGCGCGTCAGCCGGTCGAAATAGAGGTTCTTCTCCTTCACGGTCTTCGCCTGGTTGAAGAAGACCAGGTTCTCGAAGTATTCGGCGTCCTTATCCTTGAGGCCGAAGGCCAGGCAGGTCTTGAGAAGGGTCCTCTTGCTGAGGTTGCGCTTGCCTTCGATGACGTACTTGAAGAACGCCGAGCTGTTCACGCCGCCTTTCAGCGCCAGATACCGGTACGAGAAGGCGCTGTGGCGGGCCTTGTTGGTTTCGTAGACGTCCCGCAGGAACTGTCGGTAGTCCGAATACTGGTACAGGGCGGGACGGTACATCGTTTGTGAACAAAATTACCCTTTTTCTCTAGGAAATTCAGATATTCGCATGCATTTCCCGTTGCCTTTTGTGAACAGTCCGGATTGGTTTGGCGCACGACCTGGAACTCTCCCGATATGAACCGGATCCCGGGTCCAGGAATGGCCCGAAAGGCGAATATTGCGTTTTTTGTATACTGGAAGGGTCACCGTGCCGTTCTTTCAACATTGGTTGATAGATGTTGAAGGCGGGCGATAAACCCTTGATCTCAGAGGGATTGGCGGTCTGTTGATAAGACAGGTCCGCAATTCCGCCCGCGTATTCCGATGCGTGTAAGGCGGCCCTGTGACTATCTTTACCGCCAGTTTACGGCTCGAATGGCGACCCGAGGTCAGCCGCCCGGTCGCGAGGAAATTCATGTACTTAAGCAAGCTGCGGATTTTCGGCTTCAAGTCCTTCGCCAACAAGGTGGAGGTCAATTTCCCGGGCGAAGGCATCACCTCGGTGGTGGGTCCCAACGGCTGCGGCAAGTCCAATATCATCGATGCCATCCGCTGGGTGCTGGGCGAGCAGCGCGCCAAGGCCTTGCGGTCCAGCAAGATGGAGGACGTCATCTTCTCCGGCACCGCGGAGCGCCAGGCCCTGAACATGGCCGAGGTGAGCCTGCTCATCAACAACGATGAAGGCGTGCTTCCCAGCGAATACACCCAGATCATGATCACCCGCCGGGCGTTCCGGAACGGGGAGACCGAATACCTCATCAACAACCAGCCCTGCCGCCTCAAGGACATCCATAACCTGTTCTACGATACGGGGATGGGTGCCGCCTCCTACAGCCTCATCGAGGCCAAGATGATCGACAGCATCCTCTCGGACAAGGCCGAGGAGCGCCGCATCATGTTCGAGGAGGCCTCGGGCATCAGCAAATACAAGCAGCAGCGCAAGGAGACCCTGCGCCAGCTCGAGCGCACAGCCCAGGACCTTGCGCGCGTGGAGGACAACCTCAAGTTCGTGCAGCAGAACGTGAACATGTTCGAGCGCCAGGCCAAGAAGGCCGAGAAATGGCGCGAGCTGCGCAAGGCCTATGTCTCCCTGGAGCTCTCCTACAACCAGGATTCCTACCAGGACCTGGAAGGCAAGTACGCGAAGTTCGCCCAGGAGAACCGGGAAGGATCCGACCGGGCGCAAAGCCTGCAAACCCAGATCACAACCCGGGAAACCGAGCTCGAAGAAGGAAAGCTGCTCATCCTGGGCGAGGAGCAGGAGCTGTCCCGCCTGAGCCAGGTGGTGGCCGGCACCAATGCCGAGGTGATCCGCCTGGAGAACGAGCTGGACAGGGCCAAGGACAGAATCCTCCACCTGACCGAGTCGGTGCGCAGGCTGGACGGGGAGAACGAGGCGGCGGGCCGGCGCATGGGCGACTTCGCCAACGAGAAGATCCAGGACGCCAAGGAAATCGAGCGCCTCGAAGCCGAGCGCATCGAGCTGTCGGGGCTGTCGGAAGGGCAGATCGAGGAGAAGGCGAAGCTGCTGGCCGCCTACCAGGAGAAGCGGCGCAACGCCGACGAACTGGCCGAGGAGCGCCTCCAGGCCCTGGAGGAATTGTCCGCGCTGCGGAACAAGGCCGGCCAGATGAATTCCACCCTCGGCCACCTGCGCGAGGACGAGGGCGAGCTGGACGCCAAGCTCCAGGAGTCCACCGAGCGCCACCTGGAGTTCTCCGAGGAGCAGAAGCTGCTCCAGGAGGAGGTATCCCGCCTGGAAGGCCAGAACACCGGCCTCGCGACCAGGCTGGGGGCCGGATCCGCCCGGTTGGGCGAGCTGGCCGCCGAGCTGGAAAAAGTGCGCGGCGAGGAACGCGCCGCTTCCGCGGAACGGGTGGCTCTCGAGACGCAATACACCTTGCTCAAGGGATTGCAGGAGAGCATGGAGGGCGTGGACGGCGGCGTGCAGATGCTGCTGGAGAAATCCCGCGACCGCATCCAGACCCTGCTGGCCGACGCCCTGAAGGTGCCGGAGGAGGCCCTGGCGGTGGCGGAGAAATGCCTGGGACGCTATCTCCAGGCCCTGGTGGCCCGCGACCCGGCTTCGGGCAAGGACCTGCTTGCTTCCCTGCGCCAGGCGGGGAAGGGCGAAGCCCTCCTCTATACTCCCGACGGTCAGGCCTCCGCCTTCCGGCGTTACCGGCCCGATCTCGCCGGGGTTCCCGGCTTCCAGGGCTGGCTCATCGACCAGGTGGGCCGTCCCGGCGGAGCTGGCCCTGGGGAATTACGCCCTGTTCGACGGCTTGGAGAACGCCTTGGCGGCCCAGCCGCGACTGGCGGCGATGGCCGCCTCGTCTGCTGCCGGTCCCGGAGGCGCCGCGGGAGCGGCGCCGGACGTCTGGCTGGTGGCGCCCGCCGGCGAGATGGTGCACGCCTCCGGCGTGATCCTGGGCGGCGTCCAGAAAAGCGCCCAAGGGGGCCTCCTGCAGCGCAAGGCCCAGTTGGAGCAGACCGGCCGCCGCCTGGAGGATGCGAAGGCCGCCAGCCAGGCCCTGGCGACGCGGCTGGCCGCCCTGGATGCCGAGCGCAAGGCGTTGGAGGCCGAACAGCAGGCCCTGGGAGGCGAGCAGAAGCAGAGCGAGCGCCGCTACCAGGAGCAGAAGGCCAAGCTCGCCTACCTGGAGACCTCCCTGGGAGCCCTCGACAAGGACAAGTCCCAGACCCGCCTCAAGCTGGAGGCCGTGCGCCAGCAGCTCTCCGAGTCCGAACGGGAGCTCGAGGAGATGCAGGAGAGCCTGGAAGAGGGGGAGGAGTCCCGGAAGGTGCTCGAGAACCGCTTCCACCAGGCCCTGGAGGACGTGCACCGCGCCGAAGGCGAGCGGGCCCGCTTCGAGGAGAAGGTGCGGGACCTGGACAAGACCCGGGCCCAGCTGGACAGCCAGGTGAAGGGGCTCAAGGCGCGCCTGGAATACCTGGACCGCAGCGAGAAGGAGCAGACCGAGCTCCTGGCCAAGAACGCGCGCCAGAAGGACGAATGGGAGGCCATGGTGGCCCAGCTCCAGGAGAAGCTGGTGGGGCTCGCCGATCAGATCCAGGTCCTCCACGATCGCATGTCCGTCGAGGAGAAGGCCCGGGACGCCGCCAAGGAGATCTACGACGCCAAGGTGGGCCGCCTGGACGAGATGCGCCTGCTCATCCGCAACCTCAACGACGAGCTGCGCACCCTGACCGCCCGGAACCACGACAGCGCCCTCAAGATGGAGCAGGCCCGGGCGGCCATGGCCAACATCCGCGAGCGCATGTTCGAGCTCCACGACGTGGACCTTTCCAACCCCGTGAAGCCCGGCGCCGACGAGGAGGGGAACCCCCTGCCCGCCTTCGAGCGGGTGGAATACGATCCGGCCACGGCTCCGGAGGAAATCGCGGCCTACAAGGACAAGCTCAAGAACCTGGGCAACATCAACCCCGGCGCCCTCGAGGACTACGAGGCCGAGAAGGCGCGCCTGGAGGAGGTGAACAAGCAGTACCAGGACCTGGAGAAGGCGCGGTTGGGCCTGGAGAAGGCGATCAAGAAGCTGGACAAGGTGGCGCGGGAGCAGTTCCTGGAGACCTTCGCCGTGGTCCAGAAGAACTTCCAGGAGGTGTT
>CBILQL010000439.1:0-4948 GCA_966238865.1 uncultured bacterium | reverse complement strand
GCGCGCCGATTATCCCGGCAGCTTCCAGTGGAAGCAGCCCCCCTACGAGTACGAGTTCAACCACCTGCCCATCGAGGTGCTCATCGGCGGGCCGGTGGCGGCCGCCTTCCCATGAGCGGCACGCTCGCGGCCTATTTCCTGTGCGCCGGCTACGGCCAGCGCCTGCGGCCGCTCACCGACCGCATCCCCAAGCCGGCCCTGACCTTCCTCGGCCGGACCGCCCTCGAGATCAACTACCGCCGCGCGATGGCCCTGTACCCGGGGCGCCTCCTGTGCAACACCCATCACCTCTTCGCGGAGATGGAGAAGCCGGCCCTGCGCTTCGGGATGAACATCCTCTACGAGAAGGAGATACTCGGCACCGGGGGATGCTTCCACAACGCCCGCCACATCCTCGAGACCACGGATCATTTCCTGGTCCACAACGGCGATCTCATCCATACCATCGACCTCCGCGACCTGTACGCCCGCCATCTCGAAAGCGGCAACATCGCCACCTTGGCGGGCATCTTCCGGCCCACCCACAACACTTTGGTCTGCGACCATCGGGGACGCCTGCTCGGGGTGCACAATTACCAGGGCTTCCAGGATGCCGGCGCCACGCGCCTCACCTTCGCCGGCATCGCCTTCTATTCAAGGCGGTTCCTGGAGTTCTGCAAGCCCGGCGTCGAGGACGTCAAACGCTACTGGATCGAGGCGCTCAAGGCCGGCCACGACATCGGCATCGTCAACTACAGCCAGGATGCCGCCTGGTTCGACTTCGGCACGCCCCAGGGGCTGTGGGAGGCCGCGCGGTTCGTGATGGAGCAGAGCGGGGAGTACAGCTACCGCTACGAGCCGCCCTTCCGCGAGGCCCGCCCCTATGTCTCCAACGAGGCGGGCCAGGAAGACCTGCCCGAATCGCTGCGCAACGTGCTGGTCTACGAGGAGACCCACATGCCCCTGCCGGCCCACACCAAGAACTGCATCGTGGGCCGGGATTTCCGCTGGGACATAGTTCCCTAATAAGACCTGCTTTTCCGGTAACCCTGTTTTTTTGCGATTTCTGCCCCGATTTCCGGGATTTCCGATATATCTTTTTCCTGCGCTTCTTTCCCGACATCGCGGAGACCCATCATGAAGACATCTTTCCGGTGCTTCCTGTCCATTGCCGGCGCGGCGCACGCGGAATATCAGGTCGATGCGCATGCCGCCGACACCACGCCCCCGCCGGAAGGCCCGGCGTCGGGGCCCATCGCCAGCTGGGACTTCGACGAAGGCGCCGGCGACACCCTCCACGACCGCACCGGCAACGGGCATCATGGCATCGTCCACGGCGCCCGCTGGGTGGACGGCATGCGCGGGAAGGCCCTCGCCTTCTCCGGCGAGGAATGGGTGGAGGTGCCGGGCGATTCCGCCACCAACGTGAAGAGCTTCACGTTCTCCATCTGGCTGAAGCAGAGCGGGAACGGCTTCCGGGTGCCCTTGATGGAATTCCACGAGCCGAACGCCCCGGTGGGCGCGCACCTGTGGGCGAACACCTCCGGATGGGGCGACAATCTTCCCGGCGCCTTCTATGCCAACCTCCGGCCCCATGATGCCAGCCACTCCCAGCCGAGCTCGGTGCGGGAGCGTAACCTCCTGAATACCGGAGCGGGCTCCGCCCAGGGCGGGCGCTGGAATCACGTGGTCCTGGCCCTGGATACCGCCGCCCTCACGGCCCGCATCTACGTGAACGGAAAGCTCTGCGTCTCGCGCACCCTGGATCCCTTCCTGCCGTTCACCACCGGTTCCCTGTTCATGGGCATGCGCACGCCGACCTCCCAGGACGGCGATGCCGGCGTCGGGCTGGTGGGCCTGCTCGATCAGGCCGACCTGTTCGACCGCGCCCTGGCCGGCAACCGCCGGCTGGCCGCGGGGCCGGCCGCGGACATCCTGCTGCTGGACCTGGCCTACCTGCCGCAGACGTCCGCGCGCGCTGTTCCTCCGGGAAGCCGACCTCAACGAGGGACGCCTGGCCGCCGATATCGGGCCCACGCCGGTGTCGGAACCGAAGCATGTCCCCAGCGTCGGCGATCCCATCCTGACCCTGGACGGGGCCGGCCTCCGTTTCGAGGTTCCCGGCCATGCCCTGCTGACCGGGGAGCTGCTGGACATCCGCGGACGCCGGCTGGCCGTCCGGCGGCCAGCCGCTCCGGTGGCTTCCGTCACCTTCCCCCGCTCCTCGCTGCCGGAGCGCCTGCTCGTGCTGCGGGCCGCCGGAGTGCGCGGAGGCTGGACCCGGATCGTGCCGTCTCTACGCCCATGAGCCTTCGATTTTCCCCCGGCATCCGTGCGGATCGAAATTAGATTTCCGGTCTCCGCCCGGCCCCGCCGCTTCCAAACGGGCCGGGACCGAGTATGATTGCACGCATCGCAAAGCTACGCGCCTGGTTCGTCCTGTTCATGTGCTGCCTGGCGCCCATGTCCTGCCTGGTGGAGAGCGGCGAGGAACTGCGGGTATTCACGATCGACCTCGGCAAGTTCCCCCTGGACAGCGGGCACCTGGTCGTCTTCCTCGAGGATACGGCCGGCGGCCGGATGGAGGATCTCTACGAGGGACCGGTGCCGAGGGCGGCGAAGTGGAGCGTCTCCGCGCCGGGCTATGACGGCGGCGCGGCCGTGCTGGTGCTGCAGGAGTACCTGCCCGCCGAATCCCAGGGAGGCGGCGCCCAGTTGACCGCCGAGAGCCTGCTCCGGGAATACCGGTTGCGCGTGGGGCAGGGCGATTCGGCATGGCTGCTTCCCCCGATCGATCTGCCCGCCCCGACCCGCCCCCTGCCGGCCGATTCCGCCGTGGACGTCGGGCTGGACGTCCGTCTCCGCTGGCAGCTCGGCGCGACGCCGGCCCCGGGTCCGAAGACCCAGGTACGCTTCGGAACCGTCAATCCTCCTCCCCTGCACCCCGGCGGCGTGACGCAGGACGATTCGGGACTGTTCGTGGGCGGCGCGCTGCTTCCCGAGACCGAATACTTCTGGCAGGTCACGAGCATCCGGGGAGGGCGGGCCAGCCCCGGTCCGGTGTGGAGGTTCCGCACCCGGCCGGAACCTCCCGTCCGGCTGGCCTATCCGGACTGCGCGGACTGCCACCTGGGCCGCCCGATAAACCTGGCCCCGGACTATGCGGGCGGAGGCGGGGTGCGATTCCGCCTCGACAAACCCCTTCCCGAGGGGCTCGTCCTGGACTCCCTCACGGGCGTCATCGCGGGCACGCCGCTCGCCTATCCCGATACGGCCGGGTACAGCGTCGCGGCCGCCAACGTCTCGGGAGCCGTCGAGTCCAGGCTGCGCCTGGCCATCCGTCCCCGCCTGATCGAGGTGAAGGTCGGCGACCTGGCGGAGGGAGCGGATAGCATCGTCGCGACCTTGCGGACTCCGGGGGATACCCTCCTCGATACCTTGTGGGACGGCGGTCCGCCGCAGGACGGCAGGATTCGGGCGGAAGCCCCGGGATACGACGGCGAGGAGGCGCATATCCTGGTGCAGGCCTTCCGGGACACCCTCCTCGCCCGCGAGATGCGCCTGCGCATCCGGCAATCCGCGGGCATCGCCGACACGATCGCCGCCCCCGAGCTCGCGCCGCCCGAGCTCCTCTGGCCCGAGGACGGCGCCCTCGGCGTGGACACCCTGGTGGGACTCAGCTGGACGCAAGGATCGGAGCTGCGGCCGCCCCCCCTGGCGGAGCTCCGGTTCGGCCTCGCCAATCCGCCCCCGATGGTGGACTCCAACCTCGCGGGTCCGCCATCGGGCCGGTTCCGGACGCGGCCCGACACGGAATACTTCTGGCAGGTCGTCAGCGTCCGCGCCGGCGCGCGCTCGGCGAGCCCCGTGCGCCGCTTCCGCACCCGCGTCCTGCCCCCGTCCTCGCTGGGTTACCCGGAGGCCGACAGCGTGTACCACGTCGGGACGGCGAAGACGCTGATCCAGGAATACGCAGGGGGTAGGGCGCGCTTCGCGTCGGAACCGCCGCTGCCGCCGGGTTTCGCCCTGGACACCCTGACCGGTCGCATCGACGCGCTACCTGACGCCGAGTCCGGTCCCGGGGAATACCGGATCCTCGCCTTGAACGAGGCGGGGTCCGCCGAGACGCTGCTCCGCTTCCGCGTGGATTCCCGGCTCCACAAGCTGGCCATCAACGACTCCCTGAAGCAGGGGGACTCCCTGAGCGTCCACGCGACGGAGCCCTCCGGGGCCTTCCTGCGCTCGCTTTGGGACGGACCGGTTCCGGCGGACCCGGCCCTGGATTGGTCCCGGGGGCATGACGACGGCAGCGAAATCCACATCGTCTTCCGGTCCTTCCGCGAAGGCACGCTGCTGCTTGAGATCCGCTACCGGATGCTGGGCGACGACGTGGATCGCCTGCCCCCGGCGTTGCCCGGTGCGCCCCGGAGCCCGTCCCCGGCCTCGGGCGCCCTGGACCAGGACACGCTCCTGGCCCTTTCCTGGGCGCAGGATTCCCTGCCGGGTCCCGCGCCGCTCTGGCGCCTGCGCTTCGGGTTCGTCGATCCTCCGCCGTTGTTCCGCGACTCGCTGCGCGAGCCCGGCGCCGGCCTGCCGCCACTGCTGGCGGACACCCTCTATCGCTGGTCGGTCTCCGCCCTGCGGGCCGGCGTGGAGACGCCGGGACCGGTGTGGAGCTTCCGCACCCGTCCGGCCGCGCCGCGGAGCCTCGCCTACCCCCCGGACAGCGTCCTGCACGTCGGGATGCCCGTCATGCTGGCCCCGGAATACGACGGGGGGACGCGGGCGCGTTACCGGGTGCAGCCCCCGCTGCCTGCCGGCCTCGCCCTCGACAGCCTGACGGGGCGCATCTCCGGCGCCCCCGCGGACACCGCGCCGTCCGCGGTCCATACGGTGACCGCCGCGAACGTCTCGGGGTCGGCGCAGGCCGCAATCCGGCTGCGCGTGGACTGGCGCCTGGTCCGGATCA
>CBILQL010000438.1:0-4963 GCA_966238865.1 uncultured bacterium | reverse complement strand
GTCGTGGCCGAGGTCGCCGCACGCGCTGACGTGGCGATCCGCAACGGGAAGATCCAGTCGCTCGGCAAGCAGCGCATGGTCGTGGAGCGCGCCAACATCGAGGCCGGCCGCCTCAACTCCCTGTTCTGGGAGATGGAGGAGCGCATCCGCGAGATGGACCAGCAGGCCAAGGTGTTCGCCAAGAGCCAGGGCAACATGGAGGCCCTGGAGGCCCGCCTCAAGGACAGCCACGAGGCCATCCAGAAGGTGGAGCGCTTCGAGGGAAGCCTCCGGACGGCGCGCCGCGACGTGGAGGAGATGACCGGCCTGGCCTCCGACCTCCAGACCAAGCTGGGCGAGTTCCAGAAGGGCCAGAAGGCCATCGACGAGTACGTCAGCCGGGCGCGCGAGGCATCCGGCATGGTGAAGAGCATGGAAGCCACCATGAACACCATCCTCCAGCACAACAGCAAGCTGGACAACACGCGCGCCGTCATCAACGGGTTCAACGAGCAGCTCCTCGGCGTCGAGAAGAAGATGGAGAAGATGCAGCGCCAGTGGAACGCGGTGGAGAAGCTGGAAGGCAAGATCGCCAAGGTCGAGGAGCGCATCAAGGGCTTCCAGGAGGACCTGACCGCCGCCTCGCATCTCGAGGATCAGCTCAAGAAGGTGGAAGGCAAGATGGAGGGAATCCGCCGCGGCGAGAACGACCTCCTGCGCACCATGGAGGTGCTGGAGGCCAAGCGCTCCGAGGTCGGATCCATCGGCGACATGGCCGACCACGCGCGCCAGCTCTCCGAGCAGGTGATCAAGAACCTGGACTTCCTGAAGCACCGCCAGGACGAGATCCAGGGCATCGGCGAGCGCGTGGACGGCCTCAACCGCTTCCTGGGCCAGACCACCGGCCGCATCAAGGACGTCGAGGACCGCCTGGGCGCCTTCGCCGACCTGGAGGCCCGCATCGGCAAGGTGGACGCGCAGATACTCGACACCGACAAGCGCGCCAAGGATCAGCTCGAGCGCCAGGGCGTCCTGGACGCCCTGCGCAAGCGCATGGACGGCATGGACGAGTCGGCCAAGGCCCTGGAGGCCCGCAGCCGCGACCTGCTCGCCTTCGGCGACCGCCTCAAGGCCCTGGAGAACCAGTTCGGCGGCCTGGAGCGCATGGGCGAGGAGGCCCGCGCCATGCAGGCCCGGGTCGAGGAGCAGAAAGATGCCGCCTCCAAGCAGGAGGTCCGCTTCCGCGACCTGGCCGAGACCCACAAGGAGGTGGCGCGCGGCCTGGAGGAGGTGCTGGACAAGCACGGCCAGGAGCACCGCGGCGTGCTCGCCCAGTTCGCGGCCTCCAAGGAGCAGCTCAAGTCCTTCGCCGACGAGATCGCCGCCACCCTGCGCTCCATCGGCGGCCACAACGTCTCCATCAAGCAGGCCGAGGAGCGGCTCAAGAAGGTGGACGGCTTCCTGCTCTCGCTGGAGCAGGGCATGGCCACCCTGGAGAAGCGCCAGACGGCTATGGCCGCCACCGACGCCCGCATGCAGGACGTGCTCAAGCAGGTCGCCGACGTGGAAAGCCGCATGAACACCCTCAAGCAGGAGAAGGGCGTCATCCACGACGCCCGCAAGTCGGTGGAGACCCTGCACGTGCTGATGAAGAGCGTCCAGGAGCGCATCGCCGAGCTGCAGGCCGAGGAGGCCTTCATCGAGAAGACCAAGGAGTCGGTGCAGGGCGTCCGCGGCGTGATGAACGAGGTGGAGGAGAAGCTCAAGGGCCTGGCCCAGGAGCGCACCGTCATCAAGGAGGCCCAGGGGCAGATCCAGAGCCTCCAGCTCATGGTCGACGACCTCAAGGCCGAGATCAAGAACGTCGCCGAGGAGGAGGGCCGCATCCTGGAAGCCGTGGGCAAGGCCAGCGAGCTGGAATTCCTCATCGGCGAGGCCGAGGCCGCCATCGCCAACCTGAAGCGCCTCAAGGGCAGCAAGGGCTGACGGCCGCCTTGATTCTCCCGATCCCGGGCGGCCGCGCCCCGGCCAGGCGGATACTGCTCGTCGTGGGCCGCGACAACTGGCAGAAGAGCCAGCGCATGAGCCGCGCCCTTCTGGGGGGATTCCGCGACCTGGGGCTGGACGTCCACTGGGAGGATCCCGCCGGGCACTGGATCTACAGGCTGCTGATGCTCGAGCGGCGCTTCGGCGGGCTCCCGGCCCTCGTCCGGAAAGCCAACCTCAGGCTCGTCCAGCTCCTCTACGGCCTCCTGCACTGGCCGTACTTCCTCTACCTGCTGCGGCCCGTCCAGGCGCCCGAGGACCGCGCCGCCCGCCTGGCGCGGCGGATTCGCGGGCTGCGTCGCGATCGCCGGATCACCATCCTCGCCTACTCATCGGGGGGCAGGGTATCCTCCCTGCTGGCCGACGAACTGGGCGTCGATCGCGTCATCTGCCTGGGCTATCCATTCAAGTCGCCGCAAGGCGGGGACGAACCCGCCCGCTACGCCCATCTCTCGCGCCTGCGGACCCCGATGCTCATCCTCCAGGGCTGCCATGACGAATACGGCGGCCTGGACGTCCCGGACAAGTATCCCCTGAGCCCGGGCATCCGCCTCCATTTCCTCGATTCCGACCACGACTACGACCTGGAAGACGGGGAGTGGGAGCGCGTCCTGGGGAGGATCCGCGCGGAGCTCGAAGCGCCGGTCCAGGCGCCATAATCGATCTCGGCCTCCCGACAGATCCCCGCGCCCAAATAGATGCCGGTGTCCAAGTAGATCCCGGCCCATGCAGGTTGACGGCAGTCACAGCGGGACGGATTCTGTCCTTCAGGGCCTGTTAGCTTTCCCCAGGCCTATCCCTGGAGTATCGCCATGCTCAGCTCTTCCCACTCCGTACCCGGCACCATCCCCGATGTCCGCCGAACGGCCGCCGTTCCGTCCGTCCTGTCTCCTCTCCAAAAGCCTTGGCTGGATTATTGGCTGGAACGCCTCCGCCGGGAATTGTCCCTCCGGAACTACTCCCTGGAAACCCATCGCAACTACCTCCTCTCGGTGCGCGCCTTCCTCCTGTTGCATCCCGGTCCACCCCGCCGCTGGACGAACGCGGACCTGCGGAAACACTTGCTGTCCCTCTCCGGCGAACGGGCCCTTTCGCCCGCCACGGTCAATCTCCACCATGACGCTCTCAACTTCTTCTTCCAAAACGTCGTCGGCCATCCCGACACGGTCCGGGGACTTCCCCGCCAGCGCGAAGCCCTGAAACTCCCGCGTGTCCTCGGAACCGCCGAGACGGCGGAGATGATAGCCTCTGTCGGCAATCCCAAGCACAAACTCATGCTTTCCCTGGCCTATGGCTGCGGCTTGCGGGTCTCTGAACTGGCCCGGCTGCAAATCACCGATCTGGAATTCGACCGCAAAGTCATCCGCATCCGACAGGGAAAGGGAGCCAAGGACCGGCTGGTCATGCTGCCGGCATCGCTGGTCGGCCCCTTGGCCGACTACCGGAAAAGCCATCGGCCGGCGATCTACCTGTTCGAGAGCAGTCCCGGCAAAGGCCTCAGCCGGCGCACCTTCCAGGCGGTGTTTACCCGGTGTTGCTCCAAGGCGGGCATCCGCTCCGGCGGCGGCATCCACTCCCTGCGGCACAGCTTCGCGACCCACCTGCTGGAGGCGGGAACGGATATCCGCTGCATCCAGGTGCTGCTTGGGCACAGCAGCTGCAAGACGACTGAGAGGTATACGCATGTGGCGGCCTCCCATCTGGCGACCCTCGCCAGTCCCATCGACAGGCTGCTGAGGCCGGGTGAGTAGTGCGATGGTGCGGCCATTGCGCGCCCAGTGTGTACAATAAGTTCGCACTGGGTTTGGAAACGGGGCATTTTGTTCACACAGGGCGTAGTTGCATGCAATGCCCCCACACTAGACAAATGCAGAATTACAAAAACCGCCCCCCCAAGAAAGAAAAGAAAAAGCGCGCGCCGGAAAGACAAAACCAAAGACAGTATTAAGAAGGTTACGCGCCTTTCGGCGCAAGGATGGAAACGGTTGAAGTCAACCGCGCCGCTGTAGCGGCGCAAAGAAAACCAAATTAGCGAATAATTCCAAAGGTTCGTTCCACTCCCTGGAACCGGCGCGTCACAGCGCCTCGGCCGCTTGCCATTCCGGGCGCGGGGACAAGCCGGGCGAGGCTTCGCGCGGCCCCTCCCCGAGAATTTGAAAAGTTACCGGGTCCCCTCCGCGCCAAGCCCCGCCCTCTCTATTACTTCGCGGGCACAACCCCGCGCCCTTGCCGATTCTCCGCACTTCGTCCGCAAGCCATTGGCAGGCGTTCAGCCGCGCCTCGGGCAAAGCAACCGTTCGCCGCCTGCGGCGGACTCACCGCCTTGCCCGAGGCACACGGCTTCACGCACCTGGCGCTGTCCGGGTTTCGCTGCGCGGTGTGCTCGCTCAACCCGGCCACCGCCGGTCCGCCAATGGCTTGCTGGTCTACTCTCTGGGGCCCGGCTTGCAAGCCGCCGAGTCTTCCCGTTGCTGTCCATGCTCTCTCGCCGCTGTGGGACCACTTTTTTCCTGAATTTTACCGGAAAACGCGAATTTCCTAACTTTTCTGGAAAATTTTCTCTAAATGCTGATATCTCAGCGGCGAGGCGGGGTCATGGTCAGAATAAGACGGGAAAGCCGCTTAAAAAGATTTGGGATTCCTGGAGGCGTGACCGCCCAATTCTCACACCAATAGAAAGCCGGCATGAGTAAAAACGACGATGCTCTCCGCAAGTTGATTCTTGAACTTGTTCCGAAAGACGGTGATGCCATCGGCAATATCAAGCTGATAGGCCTCCTTTCGGAAGTTGCCGATTTCAAGGTGAAGGAATCCGATTATTGGCGTGTACGCGATGCTCTTATTGAAGATGGAATGTTGGGACAAGGCAGGGGTAGGGGCGGTTCTGTAATGCGACTCAAATCAAAGACGCCTGGGAAGTCAACGAATGGAAAAAAGT
>CBILQL010000437.1:0-4965 GCA_966238865.1 uncultured bacterium | reverse complement strand
GTCATCAGCTTCTTGGCGTATTCGTTGGACTCCCGCGCCACCGGCACGGCCTCGTACCTGGACCCCATCGAGGCTTGGACCAAGATTCCCAACGATCCCGGGGATAACCACTATCAGAAAAGGTGGTCGCCGGCATGGGATGATTGCATGCTCTTCGTCCTCTTGAAAATGGCCGAAATCACCGGCAAGCAGGAATACTACGACGGCGTGGTCTGGAACCTGGAATGGTCCCGCGACGCCTCCAACAAGTCTCCGTCCGGGATTCCCGTCATCGACGCCTGGGGTTTCCTGCGGTACGCCTCCTCGGAAGCGGGGCTGGGGTACACCGCCTACAAGCTGCTCGGCTACAGCGGGTTCAACACCCTGGGCGGCAAGATCATGGACTATACCATCGGCTCCAACCCGGAAAACCGGTCGTACCTGACCGGTTGGGGACGCAACCCGCCGCTCCATCCCCATCACCGCGCCAATGAGCCCGTCAAGGGCGGGGCCCTGAAGGGCCTCATCGGCGGTCTGGTCGGCGGACCGACGGACGACGTCTACGGCGACAACGTCGACAACTTCCAGGAGACCGAGGTGGCCATCGATTACAACGCGGCCTTCATCCTGGGCATGGCTGCCCACATCTGGGTCAAGGGCGGCGGCAAGCCGAAGAACCGGGCGCCCTCCGTGCGCATCACTTCGCCCGCCAACGGAATCTCCGTGCCCGTGGGCGCGACGCTGGACATCGTGGTCACGGCCGACGATGCCGACGGCAAGGTGACCAAGATCGAGCTGTTCAAGGGCGCCGAGCTGCTGTCGAGCTCCACCACCTCGCCCCTGCGCTTCAGCTTCCAGAGCGCCGGCACCGAGGCCGTCACCTTCAGCGCCAAGGCCACCGACGATTCGGGGAACGTCTCCGGAGCCAGCACGTCCAAGATCACCTTCTCGGCCCCCTGCACCCCGGGCGGGAACATGGAGCGCGTCGGCTGGAAGGCGACCGCCTCCAAGACCTCCGCCAACGCCACGGAAGGGCTGGAAATGGCCCTGGACGGCAAGCTGGACACCCGCTGGACCTCGGGCGCCGGGCAGACCCCGGGCATGTGGTTCCAGCTCGACATGGGTTATCCGAGGACCTTCGACAAGGTGACCTTCGACGCCTCCGGGTCGGGCAGCGACTTCCCCCAGGGCTACAAGCTGTACGTTTCCAACGATCCGGCCGTGCCGGGAACCGCCGTGGCCGAGGGCGTCGGCGCCTCCATCACCACCGTGAACCTGCCCGGCGCCAAGACCGGCCAATTCATCCGCCTGGAAACCACGGCCTCGACGGGCAGCTATCTGTCCATCCACGAGGTGAATGTCCAGTGCGCGATCTCCACCAGCATCCGCCCCCAGGCGGGCAAGGGCGGGCATTGGTTCTCGATCGATGCGGATTCCCGGAATGTCCAGTTCTACATCCCCAGCCAGGGCCGGGTGACCATCGAGGAATACGGCCTGAACGGCGAGAAGCAGCGCGTCCTTCTGGACAACGTCCAGGATGCCGGGATGCATTGGCTCCCCTTGAAGGCCGGTTCCCGCGGGTCGAAGATGTCTTTCCTGAAAATCAGCTACAACGGGAAGTCCAACCTGCAGAAAGTGATCTTCCTGGATTGATCAGGAATCCTTGATTTCCAATCCCTCGCTTCGGCGAGGGCTTCACGAAATTTTCGCCGGGAAAACAGGTCCATGATGGAAAACTCTTCGAATCGTTATTTTCGTGCGGCCCTCTCCACGCTTGCGGCCGTGGGGGTCCTCTCCTCCTTCCTGCCGGTCCAGGGCCAGGGTCTCCCCTCCGATGACGTCGGGCCTCCCCTGCCCGGCCTTCCGTCCGACGACGTAGAGGATCCGTTCGAGAAAAAGCCCGTCGGGAAGACACCGGCGGCAGTTCCGGCCAAGAAGCCGGATACGGCCGTGGTCGAAACCCCGGAGGCAGGCGGCACCAAGGCGGCCGAAGCGAAATCGGTGCAGCAACCCGTCGATGACGCGTCCGTGACGGTCGAGCCCCGCAAGCCGGAACCGAGACGGGCGGCGGCTTCGGAATCGCGCGATGAAAAGGTCGTGGAGCTCGAGACCGACGTGGTCGTCGGGTACGGCACCGTGAAGAAGGACGACGTGACCGGGTCCGTGACCTCCGTGAAATCGGATGAGATCGCCCGGGACGCGGTTTTCAGCGTCCGCAAGTCCCTGCAGGGCAAGGCGGCGGGCGTGCATGTCACCCAGAACAGCGGCGCGCCCGGGAAACCGGTGACCGTGCGCATCCGGGGCGTGGGGACCATCAACGCCAGCGATCCCCTGTATGTCGTGGACGGGATTCCCATCAGCGGCATCGACTACCTCAATCCCAACGACATCGAGTCCATCTCCATCCTCAAGGACGCTTCCGCCACGGCCATCTACGGCGCCCGGGGAGCCAACGGGGTGGTCCTGGTGACCACGAAAAGGGCCAAGGAGGACTCCCGGGTCATCAACTACGATGTTTCCATCGGGACCCAGCAGCCCTGGAAGAAGCCGTCCCTGGTCACGGCCGAGCAATGGGCCATCCTGAACAACGAAGCCATGCGGGCCGCCAATATGCCGGTCAACCCGGAGCTGGAGAACCCGTCGAGCCTCGGCGCGGGAACCGACTGGTTCGACGAGATTACCCGCGACAATCCCCTGGTCTTGCAGCAGAACGTTTCCGTGATGCGGGGCGCCGGCGATCTGAAATACTTCCTGAGCGCCGGCATGTTCAACCAGGACGGCATCATCAAGGGATCGGGCCTCCGGAAAAAGACCTTGCGGTTCAACGCCGAAAACAAGGTTTCCAACTGGTTCACCTTGGGCAACAACCTGGGCTTCGCCCATAACCGCGTCAGTCTCGCGGATGAGACGGATGAATGGCATAGCGTCCTGGTGAACGCCCTCGCCATGGACCCGGTGACCAAGCCCCGTGACGCCAGCGGGAACGCGAACCCTTCGAATTTCAACAACATCTACAATCCGGTCGGCATCGTCGACCGCACCAACCATGAAGTGACCACGACCACCTTGGCCGGAACCATCTATTCCAACATCGATTTGTCGCGCGCCTACAAAATCAGGACCATCGTCGGCATCGACATGGCGATGATCGACAGCTCCGAATTCGCGCCCAAGTATTACGTCAGCGCGAGCGACAACCGGGCCGACGCCATGGTCGCCAAGCGGACCGCCACCGACTACAACATCGTGGTGGAAAACACCGTGTCCTATGAAAGGGCCATGTCCGGCAGCATGCTCAGGATGCTCGTCGGCACCACCGCCCAGGACCGCAGCCTGGAAAGGGTTTCCGCGGTGAATACCGCCACCCCCGGCAACGACGACCCCCTGAGGTACCTGGATGCGACCACCGGCATCAATCCGGCGGTGAGGGGCGGCGCGAACGGCAATGCCCTGGCGTCCTTCTTCGGGAGGGCCGAGTACGATTACGACAACAAGTACCTCCTGACCGCCACCTTCAGGCGGGACGGCTCCTCGCGATTCGGTCCGGCCAACCGCTGGGGCGGCTTCCCTTCGGTGGCCGGCGCCTGGAAGGTTTCCCAGGAGGCCTTCATGGAAAAGGCCACCTTCGTCGATGACCTCAAGGTCCGCGGCGGCTGGGGAAGGACCGGCAACCAGGAGATTCCGGACTACCTCTACACCACCACCACCAGCAGCAAGCAGAATTACGTGTTCGGAGGCCAGATTGTCCCGGGCACCACCTTCCTGAGCTCCGGGAACGAGCAGATCCACTGGGAAGAGCAGGAGGCCTACAATGCGGGCCTGGACCTCACCTTCTTCGACGGCAGGTTCGAATTCGTCGGCGACGCCTTCCTCAAGAAGACCAACGGCATGCTGGTGCGGCCGACCATCCCCTACATCGCCGGCTTGAAGACCTCCCCCATGGTGAACGGCGGCTCCCTGGAGAACCGGGGCTTCGAGCTCGGCCTGAACTACAGGGAAAAAATCGGCGGGCTCGTCACCAATGTCGGGTTCAACTTCGCGACCTACGACAACAAGATCCTCAGCCTCGGGGAGAACGGCGCCCCGATTTCCGACGCCGCCTTCAGGAATTCCGGTACGGTGACCCGCACCGAGGTCGGCCGTTCCATCGGCAACTTCTACGGGTACAAGACCAACGGCCTGTTCCAGACCCAGGAGGAAATCAACGCCTTCACCTACGTGGATCCCGCGGATGGGACCACCCGCCTGGTCCAGCCCAACGCCGCTCCGGGCGACATCCGCTACCGGGACGACGACGGGGACGGGAAATGGGACAAGGATTACATCGGCAGCCCCCACCCCGACTTCATCTACGGCATGAGCCTGGACATGGCCTACCGGGGCTTCGACATGAACGTTTCGCTGCAGGGCGTTTACGGCAATGAGATATTCAACGGCGGCCGCTGGTATACGGACAACAACTCGGCCTATTTCAACCTGGACCAGAGGATGCTGGGCAGGTGGACTGGCCCGGGCAGCACCAATGACGCGAACCTGCCCCGTATGAACAACAATGACGCGAACAACCTGCTGATTTCCGACCGGTTCGTCGAAGACGGATCGTATCTGCGGATAAAGAACCTGCAGGTCGGATATACCCTGGGCTCCCCCCTCCTGCAATGGGCGAACATCCAGAAATGCCGGCTGTACGTCGGCGTCGAAAACCTGTTCACGTTCACGAAGTATTCCGGATTGGATCCGGAAATCGGCCTGGGTGAAGCCCGGGGCGAAACCAGGAACACCTCCCTGACCATGGGAGTGGACCGCGCCACCTATCCGCAGGCCAGAACCCTTCTGGTCGGCTTGAACCTGACGATTTGACGGTTCATTGGAGAGCAGGGAAAATGATTGAAGCGAAAAAAACGGTTCCGGTCCTTGCGGCGCTCGGCCTCGTCCTTTCCGGCTGCGGCAGCCTGCTGGACAAGGAGCCCACGGGCGTCGAGTCGA
>CBILQL010000436.1:0-4969 GCA_966238865.1 uncultured bacterium | reverse complement strand
AACTGCGCTTCGAGGTTCTCGTAGACGGTGTCGAGGATCTCGAGGGCCGTGGCCCAGGGCAGGAAACTCGCGCGGTCGGTCACGTGGATCTGCGCGCCGCCGCACAGCTCCTTGTGGAACTTGTGGAAGGTGGGCTGGAAATAGGCCTCGCGGAAACGCACCCCGGGTAGGCCGGCGCGGTTGAGCTTGGCGGCCAGATCGGCCGCGTCGATCCAGGGGGCGCCGAACAGCTCGAAGGGCCGGGTGGTGCCGCGTCCCTCGCTGACGTTGGTGGCCTCGAACAGGCACATGCCCGGATACACCACCGCCGTGTCCACGGTGGGCATGTTGGGCGACGGCAGCACCCAGGGCAGCCCGGTGGCCTCGAAGTAGACGTCCGGGTCCCAGTTCTCCATGGGCAGCACGGTGAGCCGGCAGCGCGGGAAGGCCTCGGCCCTGAACTGCTCGGCCAATTGCCCGATGGTCTTCCCGTGCCGCACCGGGATGGGCCAGAGGCCCACGAAGCTCTTGTACTCGAGGTCGAGCAGCGGCCCCTCCACCGCCGAGCCGATGGGGTTCGGCCGGTCCAGCACCACCACGTGCTTGCCCAGCGCCTCGGCGGCCTTCATGGTCAGGAACAGGGTCCAGATGAAGGTGTAATAGCGGGCGCCCACGTCCTGCATGTCCACCAGCACCGCGTCCAGGTCCGCCAGCATGTCCGCGGTGGGCTCCCGGTGCTCGCCGTAGAGGCTGTACACGGGGATGCCCCATTTCGGATGCTTGAAGCCCTGCCACTCGATCATGTTGTCCTGGGTCTGCCCCAGGTAGCCGTGCTGGGGCCCGAACAGGGCCTTCAGGTGGAACAGATCGCCGTCATGCCCCTTCAGGATCTCGGAGGCATGTACCAGGCTGGCGGATACCGAAGCGGGATGCAGGATTGCGCCCAGGCGGCATCCTTTGAGCTCCCGCGGCCAGATCGAGGACAGCCGATCCAGGGGAAGGGATACGGCATTTTTGCTATTTTTCATCTTCGATCCGCCTGTTTTCCGTGGAAGGAATATAAAATGAATTCCGCGGCGGCAGAGGGATCGCAGAGTCGTAAAACATAGTGCCCCTGCGGATCGAAAGGTTCCAGGGAGGAGGATAAGAAAATGGGATCGCTCAACAAAGTCCAGCTGATCGGCAACCTGGGAAAGGATCCGGAAGTCCGGGCCATCCCCTCGGGGGCCAAGGTGGCCAACTTCTCCATCGCCACCACCGAGAGCTACAACGACAAGAACACCGGCCAGAAGGTCGAGAAGACCGAATGGCACAACATCGTGATGTGGCGCGGCCTGGCCGAGGTGGCTGAGAAGTACCTCAAGAAGGGCTCCCAGGTCTACGTGGAAGGCCGCCTCCAGACCCGCTCCTGGGACGACCAGAACGGCCAGAAGCGGTACATGACCGAGATCGTGGCCGACAACATGGTGATGCTGGGCCGTCCGGGCGGCAACCGGGACGGCGGCGACGGCTACCGCTCCGAGCCGGCCATGAGCGCCCCGCGGTCGCAGGGCGGCTACGGCGGCGGGAACTCCGGATCCTCCGGCGGCTATTCCGGCGGATCCCAGGGATCCTCCAGCATGCCGCCTCCCGCCGAGGACGATCTCCCGTTCTGAGGGAGGGTTCAGATACGAATCGCGAAGGGCCGGCTCTGCCGGCCCTTTTCTTTTGCCTCCGGCCTCAGGTCCGTTCCCCGGCGGCCGCCGGGGCCGTCCCCTGCGCCTCCCGGGAGGCCTCCCCGGCTTCCCTCGCCTTCACCTCCTGCACGGCCCAGATCCGGTTGCGGGCCCAGGCCGGCACCAGCAGGGTGAGGAAACGCAGGCGTTTCCTCCAAGACGAGAGCTTCGCGGGGTCCCAGGGCCAATGCGCGAGGAGGATGGGCTCGGGCAGGCGATTCACGACGTAGTCCAGCAGGAGGATGGCGATGACGATGTCGTCCAGCTGTCCCAGCACGGGGATGAAGTCGGAGATGAAGTCCACCGGGGAGACCAGCAGGGCCACCATGCCGGCGAGCACCGCCTTGTCCCAGACGGGGATGCGGTCATCCAGGGACAGGGCTTTCACGAAGGCGAGGCTTTTCTTCAGGAATTCACCCATAGGCTGCTCGGGATCCGGGCGGACCCCCCTCCTGCTATGAAGATACTATCCGGACCGGAGGGACGCGCGGGACTTGCGGAAGTCTTCTCACAGCCGGGCCGTGATGCGGGCCTGGAAGGACCAGAGAGCCTCCTCGGCGCCGGAGCCCGCCTGCGGGGGCGCATCCGCTCCCAGGACCTGGATCGTGGAAAAATAGAAGCTCGAGTTCACCTTCCGGCGCAGTTCACATTGGGCCAGCCCCTGCACCTCCAGCCAGGAGAGCAGGGAGCGCGCCAGGTGGATTTGGCCGATCCACCAATGGGAAGGTCCGGCGTCGATAGTCTCGGAAACGGGGCCGCCGAAAGGAGTGAGGTCGAAAGTATATGCGGCCGGATATGCCCGGCGTTCTGCCTGCAGGCGGGCGATATCGAGGATCCCGAAGGTGGGCAGGTGGAGGCCGGCGCTGAATTGGATGCGCCGGCTTTTCTCGGTGTAGTAGAACGGGTAGTCCTCCCAGCCGAGAAGCGCGGCTTCGGCGAAGAGACGTCCGCCGCGATCGGACCTGGCCTATCCAAGGACCAGGGCCGCCAAATCGAGGGATAACCGGGCGGAGTAGGTCCGCGACCGGAATTCGATGTCCGCGTAGCGCCTTTGGGCCTCGCCCGTCGCCGTGTCCCTGACAACCTGTCCGCCGGCGTCGAGGACCGGATAGGAGTAAGCGTAGGGGCCCCGGGACTCCATCGGCTCGTGCAGGGCGACTCCGATCGCGGCCTCGACGCCCGGCAGCGGCTCGAGGGTCGCGGATCCGATCACAGTGAGGAACCGCATCTCGTCCCGGTTGTCCACGACGGCCAGGATCTCCTGCCCGAATATCCGACCGGGGGACGCCAAGGCGAAGCGCAGGCCCTGGAGCACCGTGGTGAGGCTGTCCAGCGGTTCATACCCCATCTCCTCGCGGACGATCCGGATCGGATATGCGGCCCAGCGCGCCAGGTACTCCCCCGCAAGGGCCGCCTCGGCATGCGAACGCCAACGGAAGATGCCGGCCTGGAAGGCCGCGGTCCAGCCCCCCGCACGGACGGGATAGCGGAGCCAGGCCTCGTCCAGGGCCAGGTTCGACTTGGTGAGTCGCGAATGAGGACCCGCGGCTTTCGGATCGAGCGGCGCCCAGAATATGTACCCCAAGGCCGCCCGCGCCTCCCAGCCCAGGAAGGTCGGATTCCAGCGCGCGACCAGCGCGGCACGGGAGCCCAACCCGCCCGTCTCTTCCGACACCGGATGGCCGAGGATCAGGGAGAAATGCCCGTCGAAGGCGGTTCCGGGTATAAGTTTCCCGTCCACTGGGGCCGCGGGGCGGTCTTGGGGGGCGCGGGTCCAGGCCTGAATGGCGACGAGGAGGGCGCAGGGCAGGACGAGGAGGTAGGGACGGACGCGCATGGCGGGTGGATCAATAGTAGCCGGCCGGGAACGGGTCGACAAGAGGCGGGACGCCTATGGTAGAATAGGCGTGCATGTCGGAACGGGATTGGCGGGAGGCAGGACAGGTCGGGACAATAGGGGACTCCCATGGCCGGGAGCGGCCCCTGTTGTCCGTCGTCCTCCCCTGCTACAACGAGGCCGCGAACGTGGCGCCGATCTACCAGCGGCTGGTGAAGGCCTGCGCCGGCATCTCCCTGGAAATCCTCTTCGTCGACGACGGCAGCCAGGACACGATCGGGGACGAGGTGGATCGGCTGCGCCGTCTCGACGGCCGCGTGCGGCTCCTGCGCTTCGTGCGCAACGCCGGACATCAGCACGCCCTGCGGGCCGGCCTCCGGGCCTCCCGCGGCGCCTACGTGCTGACCATGGACGCCGACCTCCAGCATCCCGCCGAATCCATCCCCGCCATGCTGGAGACGGCACGGGGGGGTTACGACGTGGTGCAGATGGTGCGCGAAGGATCCCAGAAAGGCGTCCTCAAGAACCTGGCTTCGCGCGCCTTCTACAAGGTGTTCAACTCCCTGTCGGACGTCCCGCTGGTGGAGCAGGGCTCGGATTTCCGCCTGGTCAGCCGCTACGTCTGCGACGTCCTCAACGCCCTGCCCGAGCGCAACCTGGTGGTGCGGGCCATCCTCCCGTATCTCGGGTTCCGCACCGCGCGAATCGCCTATCCCCTGGGCCCAAGGCTGCACGGGAAGGCCGGCTTCACCTTCCGCAAATCCATGCGCCTGGGATCCCAGGCCCTGTTCGGGTTCAGCTCCTTCCCCCTCAAGCTGGCCATGCGGCTCGGCCTCGTGATCTCGATCCTGTCCTTCGCGTACGGTTTCTACAACGTGGCGGCGAAGTTCCTGTCGCACGGCAATGTCCCCGGCTACACCGATCTCATCGCCTCCACGCTGTTCCTGGGCGGCCTCGTCCTCATATACCTCGGCATCCTGGGGCGGTACATCCTGGTCATCCTCGATCACCTGAAGGGGCGCCCGGAATACCTGGCCATAGAGGCAGTAGAGGCCGAAGCAGCGGCGGGATTGGGCGGCGCAACCGCCATCCCGTACGATGCCGTGCGGGAGCCACGGGAGGCTCCCGGGCTCAGGTCAGCGGGCTCGGGCTATCCACCATTCCGGTAGGATGGCTGGCCCGCCGTTCCGAGTCCGCTCTACGTTCGTCCAGGATCTCCTTGAGATGACGGGCCGGATAGTCCTCCGGATGCGCGGGCGTGACATCCTCGATGGTGATATCCGGCCGGCGACCGGGTCTATTGAGCCATTTCGCGAGTCGGTTGGACATGGCATGCCTCCTTCCGCCCTCGCCTCCGCCGGATTCCTGCCCCGATAGTCCCCCGCGGTTTTCGCCGCGGGCCGGGAATCGGATCCGGTACCCCTCTGATTAGAAAGAA
>CBILQL010000435.1:0-4972 GCA_966238865.1 uncultured bacterium | reverse complement strand
GGGTCCGCCTACAAGTTCATCGCCGGACGGCAGCAGGAAGCCCTCATCGAGGCCGAGGAGGGGCTGAGCCGCTTCCCCGACGATGCGGCCCTCAAGACCCTGGTCTCCCACCTGCGCAAGCTCAAGGACCAGAAGCAGAAGGATCAGGGCTCCCAGGGTTCCTCCCAGGGGGACAAGGGCGACGACAAGCAGGACCAGAAAAAGGACGATTCCCAGGGCGGCGGGGACAAGGACCAGGAAAAGCAGGACCAGCAGCAGCCCGAGCCGGAAGACAAGGACGGCAAGGACGGGGAAAAGGAGCCCCAGGACGGCGGGGAATCGGACAAGCAGGACGGCAAGGACAGTTCCGGCCAGGCCATGGCCCCGGTGAAGCCCGGGGAGATGAGCAAGGAGGACGCGGAACGATTGCTAAATTCCATCCAGGACGACGAGAAGAAGGAGCATCGGCAGCAGCAGAAGCGCTACCGCAAGCGGCCCGAAGTGGAGCAGGATTGGTGATGGCGACCATGGGAGTACCAAGGACCGGAGAAGGGCCTGCCGCGCGGCGGAGCAAGGCGCAATCCGCCCTTTCCCCCCTTTCCGCCTTCGCGGCCGCCCTCTTCTGCCTGTCGGCGCTGGCCTTCGCCCCTGCGGCCCGGGCGGAGATGTCCGCCGAGGCGTCTATCACGGCCACCCAGGTCGGGACCGGCGAACCGTTCCGCCTCACCGTGCAGGTGGTCAGCGACGAGAACTCCGACAACCTGCCCTGGCCGCAGGTCGAGAACCTGGCCCCGTTCAAGGTGTCCAAGGAGGCCAGCAAGTCCCGCAGCGCCCAGACCACCATCGTCAACGGCAAGGTCAGCCAGCGCAACCTCCACGTCACCCAGTTCACCTACACCCTCACCGCCAAGACCCCGGGGACCTACACCATCGGGCCCATCCGCTACGTGCACAAGGGCTTCGACAAGCTCCTGGGCTCCGCCTCGGTCACGGTCGCCAAGCAGGAGCCGGGGCTCACCACCGAGGCCACCGTCAGCAAGCAGGACGTGTACCTGGGAGAGCAGGTGCTCTACAACCTGCGCATCGTCCACGGCCCGGGGGTGCAGCAGATCAACCTCGTCGAGGATCTGCAGAAGCTGATCGGCGAGAAGTTCTGGTTCCAGAAGCTGGACAAGAACGTGGAAGCCAAGACCGTGAAGATCAACGGCCAGAACGCCCGCGTCTTCGACGTGCGCATCGTGCTCTTCCCCCTGTTGCACGGCCCCGTGGAGCTGCCGGGCATCCCGGTGGAATACCAGCAGCTCAGCCGCACCCAGCGCCGCCGCTCCGGGTCGGTGTTCGACATGTTCGAGGACGAGTTCTTCGGGGGCGGATCCGTGGTCAACCTGAGCACCACCTCCGACCCGGTGTCCCTGCAGGTCTCTCCCCTGCCCCAGGGCGCCCCGGCCGGCTTCGGGGGCGCGGTGGGCAGCTACTCCCTGACGGCCTCGGTCGACAAGAACACCCTCCCCTCCGGCGACGCCCTGGCACTGACGGTGGCCATCCGCGGCAACGGGCAGCCCAAGGCCATCACCAAGCCCGCCCTGCCGGACCTCGGCCAGTTCGAAGTCTTCGATCCCGAGGTGAGCACCGCCACCGCCATCCAGGGCGGCACCCTCGTCACCACAAAGACCTTCAAGTACGTCATGGTCCCCCGGCGCAAGGGCGAATACAATATCGGGCCGGTCAGCTTCCCCTATTTCGATCCCGCCCGTAAAGCCTACGCCGAGGCCAGGAGCCAGCCCATCACCCTCTCGGTGACCCAGGGCAAGGAGATAGCCGCCGGCCCCGGGCGGGTCATGAGCCAGCGGGAGATCGCCGACATCGGGTCGGACATCCGGCACATCAAGATCGACGCTTCCGCCCTGGAGGACGGCACCGACTTCCTGTACAAGCATGTCTGGTTCTGGTCCCTGTTCCCGCCCGCCCCGGTGGCCTTCGCCCTCATGCTCCTGCTGCGGCGCCGCAGCCGCCGGCTGGAGTCCGACGCCACGCTGAAGCGGAAGTCGCTGGCCGGCGCCCAGCTCCGCCGCCGCCTCAAGGAGGCGAACGAGGCGCTGAAAGGGCAGAACCCCCGGGAGTTCTACAAGGCGCTCTCCCAGGCCGTCGTCGGCTTCGCCAGCGACAAGACCAACGTGGAGTTCCGGGGCCTTCCCCTGGAGGACGCCAAGGCCGCACTCCGCAAGCAGGGCGCCGGGGATGGCACGGCGCAGGAATACGAAAAGCTGATCGAGCGCTGCGACTTCGGGCAGTTCGCCGGGGGCGGCAAGGACGAGAAGGGCTGGAAGGAGGCCCTGGCCGCGGCCGAGGACCTGCTCCGCCGCATGGAGAAGGAGCTGTGATGCCGGGCGTATCACGGATGGAACCGTCGCGGGCGGAGCCGTCGCGGTCGGAATCGAAGCGGCGGCCGGGACGGACGGTGCGGATGCCGCTCCTTGTCCTCCTCCTCGGCCTCATGGGCCTGAACGCGGCCCCTTCCGGCGCCGCCGGCCGCGACGCCCTGGAGCGGGCCACCCGCAACTTCCGCCTGGCGAACGCCGCCTACGAGAAGAACGACTACGCCAAGGCGGAGGAGCTGTACCGCCGCGCCGTGGACGAGGGGGCCGTCAACGCTCGCCTGTACTTCAACTACGCGAACGCCCTGTTCCGGCAGGACCGGCTGGGCATGGCCATCCTCTACTACGAGAAGGCGCGCAAGCTCGCCCCCGAGGACGAGGACATCGCCTTCAACCTCCGCTTCGCCAACGCGCAGACCGCGGACAAGAACCCGGAGCCCGAGGCCAACCTCCTCACCAAGGTCCTGTGGAAGCTGCACTCCGCCTTCTCGATCAACCAGGGACTGTGGGCCGCCGCAGGCCTGTTCTCCGCCGGCTTCCTCCTCGCCGCGCTGTCCCTGTATGCGGGAGCCGCCCTGCGCGGCGTCCTGGTCGGCGCGGCCGTGCTGTGCTTCATCGCCCTGGCCGCGCTCTCGCCGTCCCTGGTCTACAAGATCAAGCAGCAGGAAAGCGTCCAATACGGCATCGTCCTCGCTCCGGCCGTGGAGATGTACAGCGGCCCCGGCGATTCCTTCCAGCTCCTCACCAAGGTCCACGAAGGGACCAAGTTCGAGATCGTCGAGGTGCGGGGCGATTGGGCCTCGGTGAAACTGCTCAACGGCAAGGGCGGTTACGTGCGCCTCGCCGATTTGGGCAAGGTGTGAAATGTGCCGGCGTGTCACGCCGGATCCGCTGAAATAATCTAGATCCTTGCCATGTCCGCCACCCCGGCAGGCGTCCACTCCCTTCCGGTCCTGGCCATGGTCCTGGCCATGGCCCTGGTCTTGGCCATCGCCCTGGAATCCTCCGCGGCCGGGCCCGTCGCGCCCCGCCTCCACCCCGCCACCGGGGCCAAGGTCTATGCGCTCCATCCCGGCCTGGAAATCGATCCCCGGGCCGGCGAGCTGTACGTGGAGAGCAAGGTCTGCCTCGATTCCGGCATCCTGGAATTCCTGCTCGTGCGCGGCGATACCAAGGCCTATGAAAGCGCCCTATCCACCACGGCGGGCCCGTCCCAGGTGATGGCGGGCATGCTGCTCCTCAAGTGGAAGCCAGGCGATACGCTCTCCATCGTGATGCTCCGCGGGCGCGACACCCTCCCGCTGGAGGCCTTGCTGCGGAAACGGGACCCCAAGGGCGGACCGGCCGGCTTCCGCTGGCGGCTCCGGGGTTCGAACCACGGGGAGATGGAGCGGGACAAGGCCGGCTTCGAGGCCGATCGGGAGGGCATCCACGTAGCGCTGGTGGAACGGGCGGAGGCCGTGGTGCAGCTGGAAGGCGATCTGAAGAACCCCTACCAGGGCGCGGGCTTCGGCTACGAGATCCGTCCCGGAGGCGCCGGCAGGGCGGGCCAGCCGATCACCTTGATTTTCAGGAAGGGGAAACGCGGATGAAAACCGTACGGCAGGAGCCCGATGTCCGGACAGGCGCGGCATCCGCGCCGCCCGTCTCCCCCGCGCGCATCATGGGAACCGCGACCCAGTATTGGGCCAGCGCCCTGCTCCTCGGGGCCGTCAAGCTGGACCTGTTCAGCCGGATCCCGGAGGACGGGATCGCGGCGGCGGATTTGGCCGCGGCCGCCGATCTCTCCAGGCGGCGCCTGGAACTGCTCCTCGACGCCCTTTGCGCCCATGGGTTCCTGGAAAAGCGCGGGGACCGCTACCACAACGCCGCCGACGCGGAACGCTACCTGAAGCGCGGCTCCCCGGCCTACCTGGGCGGCGCGCTGGGCTTCGCCCTGGATCTCTTCGAGCCCTGGGGCCGCCTGGACGAGACCGTCCGCCGGGACGCGCCCGCGAGCCCTCCGCGCCATCTCGCCGCCGGCTCCGAGGAGACCCGGCGCTTCGTGCGGGCCATGCATGAAAGGGCGCTGGCCCTGGGTCCGGCGCTCCTGGCAGGCTTCGACCTCCCGGGCGCGTCCTCGCTCCTGGACCTCGGCGGGGGGCCCGGAACCCTTTCCCTGCAGCTTGCACGGCGGCATCCGGGACTCCGTTCCGTGGTCCTGGATCTTCCGCCGGTGGCCGACCAGGCTCGTGCAATCCTGCGGGAGCAGGGCGCGGGCCCGGAAATCAAGGTGGTGGGCGGATCCTACCTGGACGACCTGGACGCGCAACTGGGCGGAGCGCGCTTCGACGCGGTGCTGTTGTCTGGCCAGATGCACCAGGAGAGCCTGGAGAATTGCGGCCTCGTGGTGCGGAATGCGATCCGGGTGCTGAGGCCCCGCGGCAGGATCTACCTGGTGGACATCATGGTGGACGAGGAGAAGGTCTCCCCGCGCTTCGCCACCTTGTTCGGGATCAACATGAGCCTCATGCGCCAGGACGGCGGAGTGCACTCGCGTAGCGAGATGGCCGCCTGCCTGGAGGACAACGGATGCCGGGTGATCCAATCCGGCGCCATCCCCCTCGATCACCCCTACG